>DQUJ01000098.1 GCA_015662325.1 Leucothrix mucor
CTTGTTAGAGGTGACCTTTAGTCAGTGAATATAGTTTTTTTTCTAGAAGCGAGAGTAATGCTGAATGATAAGTCAGTATTACTTAGAGTGATTTCTTCATCTTGAATATTGCACTGTAGTTGCATTTTACGCTCAACCATAGCCTCTACACCTTCTGAATTAATATGAAAAACACGTAGATTATTAAAGCGTTGAAGTTTGTTTTTATTTTGCTTCCACCAGATGCTGGCTTTGCCTTCGTTGTAAGTATAGATTATTACGTTTTTGGCGCGACCACAGGCTTTACGAATACGCTTTTCATCGACCTGTCCAAAATCAATCCACAGTTCTATTTCATCGGTTAATGATTTTTTCCAGAGTTCGGGTTCATCGTCTGCACAAAGTCCTTTCGTAAAACGTAATTCTTCATTAGCATTTACCGCGAAGGCGATAATGCGCATCATAAAACGAAAATCAGTTTCGGAGGGGTGTTGTGCGAGAGTAAGTTCGTGCGTTTGGTAGTAATGCCGATCCATATCGGCAATATTGAGAGATACTTTGTTGATGGTGGCGCTTATTGCCATGAGAGTAACCGATTATTGTTTTTCTTCGAATAAAATAACGACTTAAACTGAGACTTTTGCACGAGAGCATATCTCTCGTTGCAAAGGTCTCAACGTAATAGAGGAGACCATTGATTATTTAATATACGCTAATTAAACCATGATTGTTACGCTCATGTTATTATTATCACTAAACTTTTTTGAATTATAAATACATGATGCGCATGGAGCATTACAAATGATAAAAAAAATACTTCCTCTAATATTCTTATTAATGTGCTCTTTTCAAGAAACTTACGCAAAGGGGCCAGCTTGGTTTACAGTGACAGCAAGCCCGCACCTGATTGTTAGATCAGTACCTAGCGTCATGGGTAAAAAACTGGGTAAGCTACCAAAAAACAGTATGGTAAAGGTATTAAAGTTTACAGCAAAAACACAAGTTATAAGCGGCGAATACGGACGTTGGTTGTTAGTTGAGTTTAAAAAAGGAAAAGGCTATGTTTTTAGTGCTTATGTTAAAGAGGGAAACAAACAAAAATCCGCATGGTATAAAGTAACGGCATCACCGCATTTGTTTGTACGGTCAAGATCCAGCGTTATGAGTAGCAAGTTAGGTAAACTACCAAAAAATAGTTTAGTTAAAGTGATAAAATTTACCAATAAGTCACAAGTAATCAGTGGTAAAAAAGGGCGTTGGGTATTAATTCAGTTCAAAAAAAAGCGAGGTTATGTCTTTAGCGGGCATTTAAAGAAGAAATAGATTCAATAATAATAACCAACGTACCCGTTGAGACTTTATTAAACAACTCAATAACTTCATTGTTCGCCATACGAATACAACCATGAGAAGCAGGTTTCCCTAAGCGTCCTTCTTCATCCGTGCCGTGAATATAAATATAACGCGCGTGCGAATCAACCTTGCCCCCTTTGTTTTTTCCTTTTTCAAGACCTGATAGCCACATAATACGGGTGGTTACGTTATCAGCGTTACTGCGTTTACCGGGTTGAGTAAGAATTTCGGCAACACGTTTTGTGTTTTGGCGGGCTTTAAAAATTGTACCTGCGGTTGCGCCTTTACCATACATTTGGGAGATTTTATGAACCCCTAGTGGGGTTTTATTACTACCGCTAAGGCTACCTAAGCCCGCTTCGGCTGTTGATATGGTATAGCTTTTAGATACTTTATTCTTTTCAATTAAAAATAGTTTTTGTTCGCTGGCAGAAATAACAATCAGAGTGTCGGCGTTGTGCTTGGGGAAACGCTGTTTAATGTCATTTAATAAGGGCGTAAATTGTTGAATATTGGGTAGTGTATTCACAGCTGGGTTTGCTACTGGTGTTGCTAAAAGTGAAGAGCTTGCTAGCGCGCTAATCGCTATCAGACATATCGATAGCAGCCATGTCTTGATGTTTTTTGTGTTTTTTTGCATCCGCTCGTCTTTCCTTTAAATCGTTAAAATAAGGTTCCGCTTCACCCGTTATGTATTCGCCCGTAAATACAGAACAATCGAATTGTTTAAGATCGTGATTGCCTGCAGTGACTGCATCAATCAAGTCATCTAACTCTTGAAACACGAGGCGATCTGCGCCAATGGCTTCTGCGACTTCGGCTTCTGTTTTACCGTGTGCGATTAGCTCACTCGCTGCGGGCATGTCGATACCGTAAATATTGGGGTAACGAATAGCGGGTGAGGCAGAGGCGAAATACACTTTCTTTGCGCCAGAGTCTCTAGCCATTTGAACGATTTCTTGCGAAGTAGTTCCCCGCACGATGGAATCATCCACTAATAAGACATTTTTTCCTTTAAATTCGATTTCGAGCGGGTTGAGTTTTCGGCGCACTGATTTTCTACGTTGCGTTTGCCCAGGCATAATAAAGGTACGTGCAATATAGCGGTTTTTGATGAAACCTTCGCGATAAGGAACACCTAAAGTGATTGCCATTTCATGCGCCGAAGTACGGCTAGTATCGGGAATAGGAATGATCACATCTATATCGTGATCTTTCCATTCACGCTGTACTTTTTCTGCAAGATTATGCCCCATGCGCATACGTGCTTTGTGTACGAACACATTGTCGATGACTGAATCTGGGCGGGCAAAATAAACGTATTCAAAAATACAAGGATTGTAAACAGGTTTTTCTGCACACTGCTTAGTATAAATATCGCCGTGATCAGTGATAAAAATGGCTTCACCTGGTTTTATATCACGAATAATTTCATAGCCTTGAGTAACGAGCGCAACACTTTCAGAGGCGATCATATAATCCGTGCCTTTTGAGGTTTCGCGTTTACCATAGACTAATGGGCGAATACCGTGCGGATCACGAAAACCAACGATACCATCCCGAGTAATCATGGCGGTAACAGCGTAAGCACCTTTACAGCGCTTATGAACACCTGTTACGGCGGTGAATATTTCTTCTGGATGTACACGGTAGGCTTCACATTTTTGTAATTCTTGGGCAAAAATATTGAGTAGAATTTCCGAATCAGATTCAGTGTTAATGTGTCGTCTATCTTGTTTGTAGAGTTCTTTTTTTAGTTCGTGTGCATTAGTTAGGTTGCCATTATGCGCTAATGAAATGCCGTAAGGTGAATTCACATAAAAGGGTTGAGCTTCTGAATTAGACGAAGAGCCTGCAGTGGGGTAGCGGACATGGCCGATGCCCATATTGCCGATTAATCGAAGCATGTGTTTTTGTTGAAACACATCGCTGACTAAACCGTTATTACGACGAATAAAAAGGTGTTTTCCATTGCTGGTGATCATGCCAGCTGCATCTTGACCACGATGCTGAAGCACCATTAGTCCATCATAAATTTCCTGATTGACAGCTTCGTTGCTGACGATACCGATAATTCCACACATGGGGTTTTGTTCCGTGGTTGTTTATGGTTGTCTTGTTGGGTTGGTTTTGTAAACTCTAAATTATTGACTAGCGGGTTGAGTAAGGGGTGCTGTAGTCGGTGTCGTTGTAGAAGGAGCATCACCGGGTACAATTGCATTATTAATCACAGGATCCACATTTTCTGATGATTTTAAATTGCTATTAATCACATTGTTAAAATCTTCAGGGATAAGTGTTTGAATCCATGTGGCCGCTTCTTGAAACTTAGGCACAAATTTAGATTTTTGCCATGTCGCTTGATTTGGGTATTCGGTCAGTGAGACCAGCATAATAACCAAGGTGATGGCAAGTGCGCCTAATGCAACACCAAGACCCGTGCCAAGGATTCTATCGAATGTACCTAAGCCAATCGCGGATACGGCTTTGCTAAATAAATAATTAATAATGGCACCGATGATTAACACACCAATAAAAATCAATAGGGCAGCTAAGCCAATTTGAGCGACTTCGCTACCCAGCTTAATTGGTAATGCTAAGGCAAGTTGATCTTTAAACCTAAATGCGAGCAGAATGGCGGCAGACCATGTAGCAAGAAAAACGGCCATCCATACAAAACCACGCATAAAGCCAATTAACGCAGTAATCAGCATGATTACGACGATAGCAATATCAATATAATTTACATCCATGTTTTCTTACCTAGCACCTAAGCTCAACCGCTAAAACGACTAAAACTTAATTAGTTGAGACCTTTGCACGAGAGTATGGAGAGAGTAAGAATTAATTGCGTACCTTTTCCTGTTTTTCTTAAAAATAAGGGTAATAGCAGAGCTATTGGCCGAGTTTTTATGGAAATCAGGGGTAATTTAAGCAATTTTTAATCCGTCATATTTCTCGTGTAAAGGTCTCTAGTTACTTACAACGAGACTATTTTGTATAAAGAAGTTTTTCTCGTAACGACGTTTCATGCTTTCTTGCGCTTCAACAGCGGTATCACGATCTGCATGTCCACCAACACGAACACGGAACAATATTTTGTTGTTACTGTTAGTTTTAGTTACAAATACTTTGTAGCCTTCAGATTTCATGGTGTCGGCAAGTTTCCCTGCGCGTGATTGACTTGATGTAGCAAGTAACTGAACAGAATACTTACCTAAAGGCGTATTACCTGTTTCACCTGTAACTGCCGCTGTACTCGCCGCTTTAGGCGCGCTTGGTTTTGGTTTTGTGGCTTGAGCAGGCGCTGCTGGTTTAGAAACAGGTGCTTTGGCAGATTGAGTGGGATGTTTAGATTCGACTGCTTTCTTAACTGCCTTTTTCGGCTGAGACTTCTTCGCTACCTGTCTTCTCGGTTTTTTCTTTTCCTCAACAATTGTTGGTTTAAACTTTTTTGTTACTTTTTTGCTACTCGCGATGACCTTGTCAGCAGGGTCTTTGCTGTAAGCAATAGCCGCAGAACCTTCTGCTTTGCTGTTAGCGTTACTATCTGCCGAGACATTATCAACAATTTCACGTGTTTCATTTTGGCTTGGTGGGCGAACAGAAAAACCAGGCTCATCAATATCAGTAACGATATTTGTTACGTTATTAATGCTTTCACGTGGTTTTCCTGTGACGGCATCTGTTACTGCGTCTGCTGAAGCAATAACGGTATTTTTAGCCCCTTCTGTGGTATTGGCTGCATTTTCTCTCAGCTTTTCCCCTACTAAAGAAATACCATCAGCGCTCGCTTCTACATTGCTGTTAGGTGCGTCGGCATCACCGCCAAGATCAGGGATAATCAGATCACTTACATCAGCGACAGGTGTATCAATTACTTCCTGTCTATCGCGGCTTTTACCTTTTAATAAATAACCTAATAAAAGAGCTGCGATGATTGCTAAAACAACTGCCCCAATTCCCCGTTTTACCATTGCTTGATCCATAGCTTAATGCTCCTGATGTGTCTTAATATTTAGTCTAACTATTTGTTTAAGTATTGTTTAAAATCGTTGTTCACTAGGTCTAATTATGTTGTTCGGCTCTAATTAAGAACTGTTAAGAAATAATTAACAACGACTGAAGAACTAATAATGACCTAATAGTATTATTTAATTCGTACAAACTTCCATCACGGCAGATACTACCAGAAAAGAACCGAAAGCGACCACTCTATCTTCATTTTTTGCGATTTTTTTAAGTTGTTTGCAAATGGCGTCGAAATCGGGGTAATGGCTTATGCTTGTGTTAAATGATTGATTGTTCGTAGTATTTTCTACAGGTGTATTTGTAGGAGTGTTTAATGTATTGCTTAAAAGCGCATTGATTTCACTGGTCTCTAAACCACGGCTACCCTCTAGTTTAGTGATATGCCAAGTGTCGATATGCTCATCCATTAAGTTGATGACTTTTTTAATATCTTTGTCGCCCAGCATCGAAAAGATAGCGTGAGTTTCCCCTGTTACGGGGTTCTTGTTTAAATACTCCGCCAGTTGTTCGGCCGATTGTGGATTGTGTGCCACATCAAGCAACCATTCGGGATTCTTTTTAAGTACTTGCATACGTCCAGAAAGAGTCACTGTTTTTAGCCCTTCTTCCAAGGCGCTGTGTGAAACAGGTAATAGTGCTTTGATAGCATGTAGCCCTGCAATCACATTGGCGGCATTATTAAGCTGGAACCCCCCTTGTAGCGCGGGCAAGGGCAGGGTGATACTGTGTTGATTATTCCAACTCGCTTCCCAACCTTTCCATTGCCATTGATTGTTATCACTTTTTTCGTATGAAAACGCTTTGCCAAATTGATACAGTGTCGCACCGATGCGTTGCGCTTCTGCTTTAATCGAATCAGGCGGATTAGGGTCGCCACTAATGACAGGTTGGTTTTTGCGCATAATGCCCGATTTTTCGATGCCGATTTTTTCTCGATCATTACCTAACCAAGCAACATGATCAATAGCGATTCCTGTGATAATGGCGAGGCTAGCATCCCATAAGTTACTTGCATCTAAACGCCCACCCAGCCCGACTTCTAAAATAATCACATCGACTTTTTGTTCGATAAAACAGAGCATGGCGGCGAGTGTGCCAAATTCAAAATAGGTGAGGCTTATCTCTTCGCGTGCATCATCAATTTGCTCGAATGCGTTGATGATTTGATTATCGCTCGCGGGAATATTGTTGATGGCAATGCGTTCGTTGTAACGTAATAAATGCGGGGAAGTGTAAGCCCCCGTTTTATAACCTTGGGCGCGTAAAATAGATTCGAGCAAGGCAACGCTAGAACCTTTGCCGTTTGTACCTGCTAGGGTAATGATGGGAACACTGGGGGTGAGCAGTTTGAGTTTTTTGGCGACCTTGCCGATACGTTCAAGCCCTAAATCAATTTCGGATAGATGAAGCGTCTCTTGCCATTCTAACCATTTTGATAGTGAGCGTTTCATTAAAACGTGCTACCTAATAATATGATCAGGATTTCTTATCCGTTTTTGCACTATCATTCTTTGTTGTTTTTGTTTCGCTGCTTTCTTCATTCGTGTCTTCATCTGTTGTGATTTCCTGAGGAGCAGGAATAGCATCAGTTTCTTCCATGCCGACCGGGCGCGGTTTGTGTGTCATCATGCACAGTAAGTCAACAATTTCGATGCGCATTTCTTGGCGCGAAATAATACGATCAATCGCACCTTTTTCGATTAAAAACTCACTGCGTTGGAAGCCTTCGGGTAATTGTTCACCCACCGTTTGCTCAATCACACGCGGCCCTGCAAAACCAATTAAAGCGCGTGGCTCGGCGATGATAACATCACCTAACATGGCAAAACTGGCAGAAACACCGCCCATAGTGGGATCGGTTAATACCGAAATAAAGGGAATATGTGCTTCCGAAAGTTTAGTGAGTACCGCACTGGTTTTTGCCATCTGCATTAATGAAAATAACGCTTCTTGCATACGCGCGCCACCACTGGCAGAAAACACCACAAAAGGAATTTTTTCGCGTAAACTTTCATTAGCAGCTTGCACAAAACGCTCACCGACTACCGAACCCATCGAACCACCCATAAAACCAAAATCAAAGGCGGCAGCAACAAGAGGAATACCATGTACAGTACCTTTCATTGCGATTAAGGCATCTTTCTCATCGGTGTTTTTTTGCGCGATATTAATGCGGTCTTTATATTTCTTTTGGTCCACAAATTTCAGAATATCTTTAGGAACTACATTCGCTGCAATTTCTGTACGTCCTTCTTCATCAAGGAATATATCAAGACGTTTACGACCACCAATACGACCATGATGGTCACATTTAGGACAAACATCTTTATTGCGTTCTAAATCCGCTCGATAAAGTACTGCGCTACAGGCAGGGCACTTATGCCAAAGTCCTTCGGGGATTGAGCGTTTTTTCTCTGTCGTGCTTTCAGTACGAATTCGTGACGGTATTAGTTTTTCAAACCAGCTCATATATATCCTATTTTACTTCAGCTTTAGTTTTTAAATAATGATCAGCTATCCATTGCCTCGCGCATCGAAACTAACAGTGCGCTGATCTCATTCAATATTGTATCAGCATCATCCGCATTGTTTTCAATAATTTTTACTATTGCACTGCCGACGATTACACCATCGGAAACGGCAGAAACATCCGATGCACTTTGCGCATCTTTTATACCAAACCCTACGCCCACAGGCATATTGGATGCGGCTTTTATTTCTGTAACGCGTGTTTTTACTTCATCGATATTTAATGTGCTAGAACCCGTCACGCCTTTTAAGGAAACGTAATAAAGATAGCCACTGCCTACCGCGACTACTTTTTTAATACGTTCTGAAGTGGTCGTAGGTGATAGCAAAAAGATAGGGTCGATATTATTAGTTTTAAGAATATCGACTAATTCCTCACCTTCTTCTGGCGGTAGATCAACTGTGAGTAAACCATCAACCCCCGCTTTGGATGCCGCAATTGCAAATTCTTTATAACCCATCGCTTCAACTGGGTTCAAATAACCCATTAATACAATAGGTGTCTCTTTATTGGTTTGGCGGAATTCAGCCGTCATAGTAATTACATCATGCAAGCTAGTGTGATGTTTTAATGCACGTTCACACGCCAGTTGTATGGTTGGGCCATCTGCCATCGGGTCAGAAAACGGCACGCCTAATTCGATAATATCTGCGCCTGCTTCGACCATCTTGTGCATTAATGGCACGGTAATAGACGGGTTAGAATCACCTGCGGTAATATAAGGTATTAGTGCTTTTTTATTGCTTTGTTGTAGTGATTTGAAACAGTTTGAGAGACGTGTCATAGCGTAATCCCCTCCAACGCTGCCACCGTATTAATATCTTTATCGCCACGCCCCGATAAGTTGACGATAATGTTTTTATCTTTATCTAAGGTTGGTGCTAATTTCATCGCGTAAGCAAGCGCATGGCTACTTTCTAACGCAGGGATAATCCCTTCAATACGCGTGAGTGAATGAAAGGCTGTCATTGCCTCATCATCCGTAACGGCAACATAATTGGCTCTGCCCGTATCTTTTAAGAAACAATGCTCAGGGCCAACGCCAGGGTAATCAAGCCCTGCAGAAATAGAATGGGTTTCGATTACTTGACCGTCTTTGTCTGCCATTAAATACATACGGTTACCGTGTAAAACACCCGGTTTCGCTTTACACAATGGCGCGGCATGTTCACCTGTTTCTAGACCATGGCCTGCTGCTTCTACGCCAAAAATATCAACGCTTAAATCAGGCAAAAATTCGTGGAATAA
>DQUJ01000239.1 GCA_015662325.1 Leucothrix mucor
CATCACTGTTTGTTTTTCGGGTAATACTTTTTTGGGTTTTGGTGTCGGGAAATTTTTTACTGCGTCTTGTTTAAGCGCAGCACAATTCACGTGTAAAGGGCATTCGTTACAGCGTGGTTTTGTACGGGTGCACAGTGTTGCACCCAAATCCATCATGGCTTGGGTGTAATCAGCATTAACTTGTTTCTTTGCTATGCCTTTCTTTGATAAGTTCTGTTTTGGTAAATTCTGCTCTGCTAATTCCCATAACTGTTTTTGAACCACCACATTTCCTGTCCAGCCTTCGACAGCATAAAAGCGAGCCAATACACGTTTTACATTACCATCCAATATTGGGTGAGATTGCTTACAAGCGATAGATAAAATAGCGCCAGCGGTGGAGCGCCCAATACCCGGCAATGCGATAAGTTCATCAATGGATTCTGGAAACACCTCATTATATTGGTCTCGGACTAAGCCTGCCGCCTTATGTAAATTGCGGCCGCGCGCGTAATAACCCAGTCCAGACCAATGCATCAGTACATCATCTTGCGTTGCATTGGCTAAATCTAACACCGTTGGAAATGATTGCATAAAGCGCTGGAAATATGGAATCACTGTTTTAACCTGTGTTTGTTGCAACATAATTTCCGACACCCAAACGCGATAAGGGTTTATATCCTGCTGCCAAGGCAAATCTTTACGGCCGTGTTGATCAAACCATGTGAGCACTTTTTGTGAGAAATCAGCCATACTTATGTTTGATTATCATCCACAAATTCACCGCTTTGATGCTTCCACATCTCTGCATATTTACCGTGCTTTTCTAATAATTCTTGATGCGTGCCTTGCTCGATAATGCGTCCTTGTTCCAACACAATAATGCGATCCATTCGTAAGATAGTGGATAAGCGATGGGCAATTATAATGGCGGTTTTATTTTCGATTAATTCAAAAATGGCTTTTTGGATTTGTTTTTCGGTGATCGAATCCAGCGCGCTGGTGGCTTCGTCTAATATTACAATTGGCGCATCTTCTAAGAAGGCTCTTGCTAGTGCGACACGTTGTTTTTCTCCACCCGAAAGCTTTACCCCGCGCTCACCAACCATCGTCTCAAATTTTTCTGGCAGTTTATTAATAAAGTCTAAACTATGTGACTGGCGGGCAGCTTCTAGCAAACGTGCTTCATCTGCTTTTTGTTGTTCCGCGCTAATTGATTTATTGCCGCTATCACGTAATAAAATATTGTCGCGCACCGAACGATGAAATAATTCCGGCTGTTGTGGCACCAGTGATATTTGCTCGCGCAATGATGCTAACGTGAAATCATTAGCATCATACCCATCAAAAAGAAGTTGCCCTCTGTGTGGCTCTACAAAACGAAACAATAATTTGGTCAGTGATGTTTTACCCGAACCGGATTCGCCCACTAGCGCTATTTTTTCGCCCGCTTTTACATGCAAAGAAAAGTCTTCGAACAAACCACTTTTTGATGGCTCTTTGCCTACACTACTTGCACGGCCACCTGATGAATAGGCAAATGAAATATGATCAAAACTAATCGCGCCTTTGCTAATTTCCAATGCTTTAGCGTTTGGTTTATCTTTTTCTATATCGGCGATTCTAAATATCTCTGCCATTTCTGTGGCATCAGCTAAAGCCGAAAAGAAGTTGCGAAAATTACGCCCAAATTCCCACAAACGCTGTACTAAAATCAATAATATGGATTGAAATAACACAAATTCACCGACATTAAATGCGCCTGTCTGCCATTTATCAATCATCAAATAAACCAGAATTAGCTCGATGCCCATCGTCATAATGCCTTGTATTGCAAATGAGATGAACATCAATATCCACGCTGTGCGTTTTGCTAAATAAGTCGCGTGCGCCTTATCATCAATATTCTTTTGTTCGTGGGTTTCAAGTGAAAAGCTTTTTACGATAAAGATATTTGTGATCGCATCAGAATAGGCACCACCTAGTTTAGAATCACGTTCCGCGACGCGTTGATCGTATTTTAATTTCCAGATGGAGTAGCTGACAACCCATGTAACAAAAATTACCACCCAGATTAGGAAATACCAAGCAAACTCGGGTTGCTGTTGATAAAACAAAACAAAAGCGATTGCAATGCCCAACACATTTTGAATGAATTGGAACATAAACCAATCCATAATCACTTCGTATGCGCGCGAGAAACGTCCCGCTTGTTTGATTAAACTACCTGAAAATTTATTCTCAAAAAAATCATATTTTTGTTGTTTCAAAACGGCAAAACAACGCTTCTCTAAAAACTTAACGCCGCCCGCATCCACAGGGATAATACCTATTTCTAATACGCGCCACGATAGCCAAATGCCTGCGTAGAACAGCAGCACCATCCAGAAATTATCTAGCATCATCTGTAGTGTTTCTTCACTAAAAGGCTGTGCAAAACCGTTGGCAATATTTTTATAAAACACAGGCGCGTAAACGCTTAACGTTGTTGCGCTGATTAGCCCAAATAGCACCAAAAACAAATAGGTTTTGTTTTGCCATGCCACTCGCGCGTATTCTTTAAAAATAATATCCACGATCGCATTGTAAACAAAAAAATCAATGTGTAGCTATGAATATTGAGTTTTGTATTTTCTAACTAAATAGAACACTATAGTGATATGAATAACCAACCTAAAAATCTGCGCTTAGATATTATCAAACCGCCCAAAAAGCTACTGCGCTCAACAGGAAAGGCTCTCACTGACTTTAATATGATTAACGAAGGTGATCGTGTTTTACTGGGGCTTTCTGGTGGTAAAGATTCGCTTAGCTTATTGCATTTATTGATTCATTTTCAACGCCATGCACCGATACATTTTGATATAGGCGCGGTCACGATTGACCCACAAAGTGGCAGTTTTGATCCATCCCCACTGATTCCTTATATGCAATCATTAGGCATTGATTATCATTTTAAGCCAGAACCTATTATGGAAATGGCAGAAGATAAAATGGAGGGTAATTCTTACTGTGCTTTTTGTGCTCGAATCAAACGTGGCGTAATGTATACCGTTGCCAGAGAAAATAATTACACTGTTTTGGCATTGGGGCAGCATTTAGATGATTTAGCAGAAAGTTTTTTAATGTCGGCTTTTTACGGTGGAAAATTAAAAACCATGAAGGCGAACTATTTAATCGATGCCGAAGATTTAAGAGTGATTCGCCCGATGGTTTATGTGCGAGAAAAAGAATTGGCGGCATTTGCTAAGGAGAGTGAACTACCTGTCATTGTAGAAAACTGTCCTGCGTGTTTTGATATGCCGACACAAAGGGAGCATATGAAACAATTACTTGCTCAAGAAGAGCAAACAAATAAGAATGTTTTTGGCAGTTTATTAACAGCGATGAAGCCATTAATTGCGGATTCTAACAAACAAAAAATCCGTAGCTAGCTACGGATTTTGTTGATAGTTTTTAATAGAAAAGATTAACAATCTAATAAGCAGATG
>DQUJ01000131.1 GCA_015662325.1 Leucothrix mucor
CAGTAACCCCCAGATTTTCGGCTTTGGCTAATTTAGAACCTGCTTTTTCTCACGCAAACACCGCCGTGGTTTTTTTTGATACACTGCCGCTTACTTTAGCCCCAAGCGCCTCAAGCTGGGCTTTAGCATCATTACGTTTTAGTTGTTGCAAACTGCCCGTCAACACATAGACATTACCTGCTAATGGCAGTTGTTCTGCATCCTCTCGTTTTTCAGGTGTTGGCCATTCAATGCCCGCTTGAAGTAAAGACTCAATCACATCCAAATTATGGGCTTGCTGAAAAAAATGAACAACATGACTCGCCACAATAGGGCCAACATCATCCACCTGTTGTAAGTCTTCTTCATCTGTCTTTTCTAGTTCAGATAAATAGCGATAATAATTGGCTAACGATTTTGCAGTGGTTTCCCCTACTTCACGAATACCCAACGCATAAATAAAACGTGCCATAGTTGTTTGTTTACTGTCTATCAGCGCATCCACTAAGTTTTTAGCAGACTTCTCACCCATCCGTTCTAAACGACTTAATTGTTCTACACTCAACGTATATAAATCGGCCACCGTCTCTATCAGTTTTTCATCAAATAACTGTTCAACTAATTTATTGCCTAGACCATCAATATCCAATGCCTTTCGAGATGCGAAATGTTTTATCGCCTCTTTTTGTTGCGCACCACAAAATAAGCCACCCGAACAACGCGCGACGGCCTCATCTTCTAATTGTTCCACCATCGAACCACACACAGGGCATGTTGATGGCATTTTAATCTCCTGTGCATCATCAGGGCGTTTTGAGGGCACAATACGCGCCACTTCGGGTATGACATCCCCTGCCCGTCGCACAATCACCGTATCGCCAATGCGCACATCTTTACGACGAATCTCATCCATATTATGCAAGGTTGCATTCGTGACCGTTACACCGCCTACAAATACGGGCTCTAAACGAGCAACGGGCGTTAATGCGCCTGTACGACCCACTTGAAATTCAATGGCTTTTAATAAAGTCATTTCTTCTTGCGCAGGAAATTTATGTGCGATTGCCCAGCGCGGTGCTCGGCTAATAAAACCCAGACTCTTTTGCTGTTCTAAATTATTAACTTTGTACACGACGCCATCAATTTCATAAGGGAGGGACTCTCGCTTTTCTCCGATGGCTTGATAATAGTCCATACAACCTTGCACACCGTTGACGATTTTGCTTTCTTCACAGGTATTAAAACCCCAATCCGCCAATTGCTGAATAGCCGCGCTGTGCGTATCGGGGAGAGTGGCACCTTCAACCAACCCTGTTGCATAACAAAACATCGCTAAATTGCGTGATGCAGTAATGCGTGAATCTAATTGACGTAAGCTTCCTGCAGCCGCATTGCGTGGATTAACAAACGTTTTCTCATCATTTTCACGTGCTTTTTTATTGATCGCCTCAAAAGAAGCCTTTGGCATAAAGACCTCTCCACGCACCTCGAGACGAGTCGGAATATTATCACCCGATAATTTGAGCGGAATAGAATTAATGGTGCGCACATTTTCGGTAATGTTTTCACCTGTTTCTCCATCGCCACGGGTTGCGCCTTGTATTAAAACTCCATGCTCATAAAGTAAACTAACGGCTAAACCATCTAATTTTGGCTCTACGCTATATTCAATCTCTTTCTCTTTCTCTTTATTTTTATCTTGATCTTCTTGATCAATACTACCCACACTATCCGCGACTGCTAGCCGTTCTAATAAACGTTTTTCAAATGCACTCACTTCTTCTTCGGAAAAAGCATTCCCCAGAGACAACATTGGCACGATATGTTTGACCTCACCAAACGAATCCAAAGGCATTGCACCCACCCGCTGTGTGGGAGAATCATCTGTCAAAGCGGCTGGATATTGTTCTTCAATTGCCTGTAATTCTCGCAGCAGTTTATCGTATTCACTATCTGGAATTTCAGGATCATCCAATACATAATAGCGATGATTATGATAATGAAGATCATCGTGTAACTGTTTGATTTTATTTTTAACTTTAGTTGGAATAGGACTATTCATATTGTATTTGGTTTAGGTCATATAGTATGACTATGATACTCATAAAAAGTCGTTCTTAATAGTCACAACAGGATAGATTTCTAGAAACACGTCTACATCATTCAGAGTCTCGATGAATTAAAAATAACGATAAGACATTACCATAAATAACTGTTATAATATGTCGCAAAAAAACAAGCATGATTTCTATAACGCTATTGAAATTTTGCTATAAGGCTACACATTAAGTACTTACAAAAAAGCTTACAAAGCTTAGGAGCAAATACATGACAAACGAAGTATCTTCAATCACCAGAAGGTCTGCACTACCTGTAGACGGTATTGAGCCATATGTTGAAAAAGCAAATGAAGAATACATGAATGAGTCACAAGTATCCCATTTTCGTAATATTCTACTCGCTTGGAAACAGTCATTATTGGAAGAAGTTGATCGCACTGTTGATCACATGCAAGAAGAGGCGAGTAATTTTTCTGACCCTGCTGATCGTGCAACTCAAGAAGAAGAATTCACCTTAGAATTACGTACCCGCGATAGAGAACGTAAATTAGTACGTAAAATTGATAAAACCATCGCACGTCTTGATGATGATGACTACGGCTTTTGTGATGCCTGCGGTATCGAAATTGGTTTGCAACGTCTCGAAGTTCGCCCTACGGCTGACCTTTGTATTGATTGCAAAACCACGCAAGAAATTAAAGAAAAGCAGATGGCTTAAGCTTGAACATACAAAAAATATAAAAAGCATAATATTAAAATGGGAGCTTCAGAAAAAAAATCTGACAGCTCCTTTTTTTATGTCGGTCGATTTGCCCCCTCCCCTTCAGCTCACCTACACTTTGGCTCTTTAATCGCAGCAACTGCTAGCTACCTTTGCGCACGTCAACATAGACAGAGTAAATGGCTGTTGCGTATTGAAGATATTGACGAACAACGTTGCCATTCTAAATACTCTCAATCTATTATTCAGATGTTAGAAAACTATGGTTTTCAGTGGGATGATGACATTATCTACCAAAGCAAACGTACTCACATTTATCAAGAAACGCTCGATTCACTGGATAAATACACTTACCCTTGTAGCTGCACTCGCAAACAACTCAGCGCCTTAACTAATAACCTGAAAATCGGCTATATTTATCCGGGCTTATGTCGAGAATCACTTAACAATCCCGAATCAGCTCAGTTCAGCACGCGTCTTAAAACCTATAACGACCCAATCTGCTTTGATGACTTATGCCAAAACCAACACGCCTTTTGTCAAAATATCGCACAAGATATTGGCGATTTTATACTCAAGCGAAGTGATGGCATATTTGCCTACCAATTAGCCGTTGTCGTCGATGATGCCGAACAAGGTATCACTCACGTGGTACGCGGTGCCGATTTATTTGACAACACGCCACGTCAAATTTATTTACAACAATTACTTGGGTTTCCTACACCAGACTATTTACACTTCCCTGTCGCCGTCAACTCTGATGGCAAGAAACTCAGTAAACAAGATCAATCACCAGGAATATCAAATAAAAATAAACGCGCACAATTGATTAATGCGCTACAATTTTTAGGGCAACCCATAACAAACGACCACTATTTTGAAAGTATCGAAGATTTATGGAAATGGGCAACCCAACACTGGGATGTAGATCTTATCCCCAAACAAATGAAAATAAAACGATGACAGAACTAAGGTCGACACCATGAGCGAAAATATCAGCGAAAAACTATGAATGATCAAACACAGCCTCCTAATGCCGCTCCTGAAGCACTGATGCTCTTAAGCAGCCATTGCGCGCACTGCCCTGGCGTGTTGGATTCATTAAGTAAACTCATTAAAAAAGGCGAGATTAGTAGCCTTCATGTGATTAATCTCGAACAAAATCCAGAGGCTATGCAAGAATATAACGTACGTTCTGTCCCTTGGGTGCGTATTGGAAAACATGAATTAACGGGCGCACAAACACTTGAAGCGCTACAACAAAGAGCGCAATGGGCGCGTGATGATCAACAAAAAGAATCAAATGTGACTGCTGACTTTGATTTTTTATTATCCGAAGGGCAAGTAAATAAAGTCGTTGAGTCGATACAAAAAGAGCAAACAGGTATTGAAAACATCATGGCGTTGCTTGGGGATTCTGGCACCGTATTAAGCACCCGCATTGGTATTGGTGTTATTTTTGAAGAGTTTGCAGGGAGCGATTTAATTAAATCCTTAATACCACAATTAGAAAAATTAACCAAACTCGAAGATGTTCGCATCCGCGCCGATGCCTATCACTACCTTGGCATGAGCGCAGATAAACGCGCCATTGAAATATTAACGCATGGAAAAGATGATAAAGACCCAGAAGTAAGAGAAATTGTGGCTGACTCATTGGAAGAATTAGAATCACTTTAAGGAACCTCTGAACAAGTCCCATAAATTCTGGCAACGCCAAGTTTCCAAGTTCGAGACATTTGTTTTTTGCATAGTTATTCTATGGTAAA
>DQUJ01000109.1 GCA_015662325.1 Leucothrix mucor
CAACTATTTTTGTAATAAAGCCAGCATCCTCTAAGCTATCAACTTTTTTTAATACGTTTTCTTTGCGCGCTGCTCTGAGTAAAATATCATTTTGGTCAGGATCGTCTGCATTCTTAGCGAGTATTTCAAAGTCAAAAAATATTTCATCAAGCGGAAAAGGAATAATATTTCATCAAGCGGAAAAGGAATAATATTTTCAGCTTCAATCTCAACCTGACTTTCTAATTCCAACTCACTTAATAAAGCGCTAATAACAACGACTTTAGAGATCACATCAACGCAACTCACTGCAATCGCTACATTTTTGTAATAGGAAGGGAAATTTTTAGGCAACTGAGTAAGCATTGAAATTAATTTAGGAATATCTTCAAAGTGATTGTCAATAATGAGGCCATTTGGAATAGGCATTTCAGCAACCGCAATGATTTTATGCGTACCTTGCTCTTTTATGAGGGCAACCGCCTTGATACTGTTAGATCCAAAATCCAAACCAATCAAGCCACCCATGCTTTTTTCATCCTTGAGAACATAACCCCCCGCCCTATCAATTTGTAAGTTTTATCTGAATTGAAGATTAAGCATAAGATAAATCCCTACAACTTCAAGTTGCGAAGTAGCATTTTATTTCAAATGACTTATTCGCATTTTTTAAATGCACAGGTATACTTCAAGTTCATAATATTTTTTCTTTTTTATCACCCTCCAAAGTCAAAGGTAAACACGCAATGCTAAAATGGATTAAACGCATCTTTTTATTTTGTATCATCACCGGCGTTCTCGGTGTCGCAGGTATTACGGTCATTTATTTTCAGGTCAAAGGTGATTTGCCTTCGGTAGATAAAATTAAAGAAACAAAATTACAAATACCAATGAAGATTTACAGTGCAGATAATGAGCTAATCTCTCAGTTTGGTGAAAAACGACGCATTCCACTGGAAAGTAAAGATGTTCCTGACTTTGTAAAAGAAGCATTTATAGCAACCGAAGACAGTCGTTTTTATTCTCACTTTGGTATTGATCCTATCGGTATTGCGCGTGCAGTTATGGTTGTTGCAACCACTGGACATCTTCGACAAGGGGCGAGCACCATCACCCAGCAAGTCGCTAAAAACATCTATTTAACACGTGAAAAAACATTTACGCGTAAAATCAAAGAGATGATTCTGGCCATTCAAATTGAAAAAGTACTCACTAAAGATGAAATATTAATGCTCTATTTAAACAAAATAGCATTAGGGCAGCGCTCTTATGGTATCGGTGCTGCAGCACAAGTTTATTACGGAAAAAAAGTCAAAGATTTAACACTCGCCGAAGCCGCAATGCTAGCGGGGCTTCCTAAAGCCCCTTCTCGCTACAATCCAGTCACGTCAAAAGCAAGAGGAAATACGGAAGCAAAAAATCGCCGCCATATTGTTTTACTGCGTATGCTTGACGAAGAATACATTACGCGCGCAGAGTTTGATGACGCAAACAATATGCCAATCACAGGTAAAAAACACGGCGCACAGCTTACCCTTTCGGCTCATTATGTTGCTGAAATGGCGCGCAAACAAACCTTTCAACTGTGTAAAGATGGCGCATTAAATGCAGGTTTAAAATTACCTGAAGGTAAAAATTGCGACACTGCTGAACTATTCCATAATGGAATAACTATTTACACAACCATCAATAAACGCGCCCAAGAAGCTGCCAACAAAGCCGTTGTTGCAAACTTACATGCTTACGATCAACGACATGGTTATCGCGGTACTAAGATCGTTTTATGGACACCACCAGAACCAGCATTAAGCAACGATGAAATCATTAAAAAACTACACGACACAGCTGCATTTTCTGATTTAATTCCTGCGGTTGTTGTTAAAGTCGATAAGCAATCTGTTGATGTTATTGTCAAAGGAAAAAAAGACCAAATACAGACTATTCCTTGGGATGGATTAAAATGGGCGCGTGAGTTTAAAAGCGATACAAGACAAGGCCCTGCGCCTAAACGTGCCAATCAAATATTAAAAGAAGGACAGCAAATATTTGTAAGTTTAGTTGATAAGCTCGATAAAAAAGGGAAGCGGATTGAAAAAGCAATTGCTGAAGAAGCTTCCGTTGAAGAAGTCGCTATTAGCGAAGATCCTTCCCTTACTACAAGCATAAAAAAAGAAGTTTACCCTTTTGAACAAATCTATCATCTTTCTCAATTCCCTGAGGCTTCTGCCGCTTTTGTTTCAATTAGCCCAAAAGATGGTGCAATACAAGCCTTAGTTGGCGGATTTAGTTTTATACAAAGTAAATATAATCGAGCAACACAAGCTAAGCGGCAAATTGGTTCAAACATCAAGCCTTTTGTTTATTCTGCAGCAATTGACAGCGGATATACGCTTGCAACGCTTGTAAACGATACGCCAATTAATGAAGGTGACTGGCGACCTAAAAACTCACCAAATACCTATGTTGGCCCTATTCGACTGCGCCAAGGTTTAGGCCAATCTAAAAATGTTATCTCGGTTCGTCTCGTGCAAGATATTGGTGTTGCTAAAGTTATTTCTCAGTTAGCTAAATTTGGCTTCCCTACGGATAACATCGACAAGTATAGCTTAACTATTGCACTGGGTTCAGCAGCTTTCACCCCCCTTGAAGTGGTGAGTGGTTTTGCTGTTATCAACAATGGAGGCTACAAAGTTACACCTTATGTGATTGATAGGATCGAAGGGGTTGATGGTGAGATTATTTATAAAGCAGATCCCGCTAAAGCACCTCGAGTACTCAGTGTTGAAACCGCCTTCTTAACGCGTCAACTTCTTGAAAGTGCGATTTGGGGAGAAGCTGAATGGAAACATAGTACAGGCTGGAACGGTACAGGTTGGAGAGCGGGTCGCGCTCTTAAACGTCACGACATGGGCGGAAAAACAGGGACTACAAATGATTCAAAAGATGCTTGGTTCTCAGGTTTTGTCGGCAATGTTGTTGCAACGTCATGGGTTGGTTTTGATGACTTCAATCGCAACCTAGGTAGAACATCTCGAAATGATAACTTACCTAAAACACAGCACACAGGGGGGGAATTTGGTGGAAGCACCGCACTTCCTGCTTGGAATACTTATATGCAAAAAGTCGCATTAGATCAACCAGAAATCAGACCACGTAGACCTCGTTCAATATCAATGTCACGTATTGATCGGGCGACAGGTTTACTTACTCATAAATCCGATTACACCACACGCATGGAATACTTTAAATCAGGAACTCAGCCAACAGAATATGCAGACCCTGAAGACGTTTTTTATGAAGAACCAAACCCATCTAAAAATGGAAAAAATACAGAAGAGCCTGGTCCAATATCAGAAGATGATATTTTTTAAGTGATTCAGTAGTACATTTTTATAAATATGCAGTCTATCTCGTTTCCAGTGTTCATCACGGTGACGAGTTTATTCACTGACTATAAATATATCTTATTATTTTAAAGGGAACATTATGGGCAATACTAATATTTCAATCAAATGGATGCTTTATTCATTCATTATCGGCATGTCATTAACCGCCTCATTTTATATGATGACAGAGTCTGCTATCCCTTTCTCTCTCTTTCCTCTCTTAACACTCTTTTTTTCTATTAATCATTTTTATCGTATTTACATGAATCAAACTAAAAATGAAAAAGTGATCAGCACTACGTGGATCTCTTTTTTCATCGGCGTTTTTTTTTACGCCGCCTTAACTGGTGCTGCATATCCCGAACTAGGCTCTAATTTCTTTTCCGTTATGATTGCCCTTATTCTTGGTATTTGGCTTATTTATGTTTTTATATTTTCTGAAAAAAAATAAATCACAACGCAATAAAAAAGAGGCTAATATGCCTCTTTTTTATTGCGTGCTAATTTATAAATGATCTTGTTTTAAGCGCGTATCTAACTTTTCAAGCAATGCAATTGATGCCGCTTTTAATGGGATCAATTCACTGGCCAATGCGTACTGATTAAACTCTCCAAGTTCAGGAAACAGCTTACAAAACATCGGTTGAGGATACATATTAACCGTATCCATGGTGATTGATTTGGGTATTTTAAAGAAAACAAATGAGCTAATTTCATCAAATGACTGTAGCTTTTCAACTAATCGCTCAGCCGTTAATGCTTCTAAAAAGAACTCTTCTTCACATTCTCCATCCCATTCTGCAACGGTCACTAAAGCGCGAAACGGTAATTCCTCAGATACATTTTCTTTTTCAAGATAAATAGAATGCAAGGAGGTTTTGTTGCCCTCTTTATTTATGCGTAAGCCAATAAATTTAAACGTTGGGTGGGCAATTAATAATGTCGATAACTGCGATGCCAAATACAATGATAAATCTTCACTTTTTCTCATAAAAACACCTTAAAATGTGCAACAATAGATATTCATTAACCTTATCAGAAGGTTCAAATTGTGCAAATACTTACTGACATTTACATCTACCCAATTAAATCAACGAAAAGTATTTCCCTACCATCAAGTTTTGTCGATGAACAAGGTCTGCTCTTTGATCGAAAATATATGTTGGTCGATGATCAAGGCGAATTCATCACGGGTCGAACTCATCCTCAATTAACACAAATTAACATTGAATTTTCAATGAGTAACTTGCTTGTCAGCGCGCCGAATATGAACAGCCTCAGCATCACGCCTAATGATTTTTCAGATAGGGTACTCAACGTAAAAGTATGGTCTGACACGGTTGAAGGTGTTCACTGCCATGATTAATACGATCAGTGGTTTTCAGATTATTTGGAAACTAATTGCCGATTAGTATTTTTCGGAGAGCAGAGTGAACGCTTTGTCAAAAACAAACAAACTCAAGTTGCTTTTGCTGATGGCTACCCCCTGCTATTGATCAATCAAACCACATTAGACCAGTTAAATAGACGCATAGGAGCGCCTGTGAGCGCTTTCGCCCTAACCTTGTTGTTAAAGGCAACTTTCCATTTATTGAAGATAGCTGGGATCGTATTAAAATAGGTGAAGTAGAGTTTGAAGTGAGCAAACCTTGCACACGCAGCCCTTTTACCAATGTTGATCCTAAAACCGATTTAGTAAATGAAAACCAAACACTCGATGCATTAGCTAAATTTCGATATTCAGAAGGTAAAATAGATTTCGGACAAAACCTAGTGCCGCTTAATGAAGGGATTATCCGTTGCGGTGATCCTCAGCAAGTATTGAGCAGCAAGGGTGCTATTTTGTACGGTAGCCAATTTGATATCGATACAAATAAAAAAGAAGTTCAAATTCACTATCAAGGGATCGAAATAAAAGTAACAGGGGATGGTCAACAATTATTACTTGATCAAGCCGAACAAGCAGGTGTCGCCATTCCTTATTCGTGTCGAAGCGGAAGATGCGGTCGGTGCAAAGTTAAATTAGTCGATGGAAACGTGAAAACACTCAATGATGAAGGGTTAAGCGATTCAGAAAAAGAAGCTGGCTATATTCTACCCTGCTCAACAATTCCTGAATCAGATTTAGTGATAAATTGTTAGCAATACAGGCCCTAATTGCTAGCAATTAAAACATTTTAACCACGAAAAAGGATTAAGACTAAAATCAGAAGCGATCATCTAGTTACGGGAGTTTTCGCAAAAAAGAAAAGCAGTGATTTATAACTTCACGACTGCAAAATTTCAACGATAAATTTTTGTGTGTTTGCGACTGTTATTTATTATCGGAGGTGTCGTTGAGGATCTTGTCGCATTTGCAGAACTCTGACAATTTCAATACTCCTTTTCCGATATCGATAAAATACAATATGCTTTTGACAAGGGATGCTACGAATACCTTGGATCAAACTTGATCTGCATACACCTAACAGAGGCTGCATCATTAAATTTTCAAAGCAATTTTTTATAATATCTAAATATTGCGATGCTTTTCTTTCTCCCCACTGAACCTCTCCATATTGGTAATATACTGTAATGGTCAAGTATTTTCGTATAGTTTCTAAGCCACATTTGCTAATATTTTCCGTTTTTGTGCCGGCACCATATAATCTAAAGATGAGTGAAGTCGTTTATTGTTATGATAACGGATGTAAAATGTAGCTGCGCGAATAACTGAATTGTGGTTTAGGAAGGTAAGTCCATTTAAATACTCACGTTTCAGGCTTCTAAAAAAGCGTTCTTGAACGGCATTATCCCAGCAGTTCCCACGGGGATCAGGCTTTGTGTGATCCCATGTCATTGCAAACAATCTTTGAATAAATTTGCACTATATTAAACGCCTTGATCAGAGTGGAACATAAGTTTCTTGGTGTTCGGCTGCATTAGTGAAATGGCATTCAACAGTGCATCCTTAGCAAGTTGAGCATCAGGCGTTGTCGATATCGCAGGATAATAATGAGGTTTTGAATTTCAAGACAATTAGGCACTTAACAGTATTATTAGCAGAAAACTTTCCGCCTAATTATTCATTAGTTAGATTTGATTTTTTGGTTTTTTAAGCTAAAAATTGAAACCTTGATCCCGTTTGTTTTTTTACTGGGTTTGGTCTCTTTTCGTGAGCGCAGTGTTTTCGTGTTTTCGTGGTTAATATCTTTTGACCTTCGCCTTTCTTCGTGCAGGCGCCAGCCCTTTGTGTAGTGTAGCGAAGCGGCTCTGTGGTAGAAGATGCTTTTCTCTGTTGGTTTTTAAGATAAAAATCGCAAGGTTGAAGCCTTGACCCCGACCATTTATTTATCTTTTCTTGAAGCCTTAATTCGTCAAATGAGTTTAATTGGCTGATAGATTTTGACCTTTTTCGTGAGCGCAGCGTTTTCGTGTTTTTCGTGGTTAAAATTTCTTTTCTTAAGCAACCTAAAATTTGGTTTTCTCGCAGCAAAGAAAGAAGTAGGCATTCCCACGCGGAGCATGGGAACGAGATGAAATTTACCCCAAATTAGGCGCTAGCCATCTTTCTGCGGTTAGTAAATCCCAGCCTTTTCGCTTGGCGTAGTCTTCTAATTGATCTTGTTGAATTTGGGCGACGGCGAAGAAGCGGCTTTCTGGATAAGAGAAAATCCAGCCTGATACTGCGGCGCCGGGGTACATGGCGTAGCTTGATGTTAATTGCATACCGATATTTTCTTCAACTTGCATCAAATCCCAAATAACTTGTTTTTCACTGTGCACCGGACACGCTGGATACCCCGGTGCAGGGCGAATCCCTTGGTATTTTTCGCGGATTAACTCGTTGTTATCAAACGTTTCATCCCTGGCAAAGCCCCAATATTCTTTACGTGTTTTTTGATGCAAATATTCTGCAAATGCTTCGGCTAATCGGTCACAAACCGCTTGCAATAAAATAGCGTTGTAATCATCGTTATTTGCTTTATAACGTTCTGCCACTTCACGCTCACCAATGCCGCCAGTTACCGCAAATGCACCAAGGTAATCGGCAACACCTGATGATTTAGGCGCAATGTAATCACTTAAACAATGATTAACAAACGGTGGTTTCTTTTCTGTTTGTTGGCGCAGTTGATTACTAATTTGTAAGATTTCAGTACGCGATTCATCGGTATAAATTTCAACATCATCTTCAACGCTGTTTGCAGGGAAAATACCGACAATGCCCGATGCGGAAATTTCCCCTTCGGCTTCAACCGTATCAAGCATCGCGAGTGCATCTTTAAACAAACTCGTTGCTTCAACACCAACGACGTCATCGCTTAAAATGCGAGGGTACTTACCAGCAAGACCCCATGTCATAAAGAAAGGCGTCCAATCAATATAATCACGTAAAACCTTAATCGACATTTTTTTAATCACTTGCACGCCGAGCTGATTTGGCACGGGCGGCGTGTAAGTTGACCAATCTATTCGGGCTTTGTTTGCACGCGCACATTGCAAAGAAACAGGTGCGCTACGTGGGCGTTTTTTGGCATATTGTTCACGAACGCGTTCATAATCTAATGCCAGTTTTTCAACAAATTCAGGCTTATGTTTCGGGCTTAATAATTTCTGACAAACGCCCACTGCGCGTGAAGCATTGGAAACATACACCACTGGTTCATCGTAATTCTGCTCAATTTTAACCGCGGTATGCGCTTTTGATGTTGTTGCACCGCCAATTAATAAAGGTAGTTTTAAACCTTGCCGTTGCATCTCTTTGGCAACATACACCATTTCATTTAATGAGGGGGTGATCAGCCCTGATAAGCCGATCATATCTGCATTTTCTGCCAATGCTGTTTTAATGATTGTTTCAGTGGGCACCATCACGCCTAAATCAATAATTTCGTAGTTATTACACTGTAATATTACGCCGACAATATTTTTACCAATATCGTGTACATCACCTTTCACCGTCGCCATCAGAATCTTACCGTTGGTCGCACCTTTCTCTTTCGTCAGTTCAATATAAGGGTTTAAATATGCGACCGCTTGTTTCATCACACGCGCGGATTTAACGACTTGCGGTAAGAACATTTTACCTTCACCAAAGAGATCCCCGACAATGTTCATACCATCCATTAACGGGCCTTCAATCACTTCAATCGACTTATCTGCATTTAATCGTGCAAGCTCTGTATCTTCTTCGATAAATTCGCTAATACCTTTTACTAAGGCATGCGCGATACGTTCATTAACAGGTAAATTTCGCCATTCAAGTGCTTTACCATCATCGACTTTTCCGACCGCATCATGGCGATATTTATCTGCAATTTCGAGTAAATCATCGGTTGCGGTATCACTTTTATTTAACACAACCGCTTCCACTGCTGCTTTTAATTCAGCGGGTATATCATCGTAAATTGCAAGTTGGGCAGCATTAACGATGCCCATATCCATACCATTTTTAAAACAGTAATAAAGGAAAACGGCATGAATGGCTTCACGCACAGGGTTGTTACCACGAAATGAAAATGACACATTAGAAACGCCACCTGAAATCATCGCGTGCGGTAAGTTCTCTTTAATATCTTTAACTGCTTCAATAAAATCAACGGCGTAATTATTATGCTCTTCAATCCCTGTTGCTACTGCAAAAATATTAGGATCGAAAATAATATCTTCTGGCGGAAAGCCCACTTCATTCACTAAAATGTCATACGATTTTTTACAAATTTCAAACTTACGTTCTCGTGTATCGGCTTGCCCTTTTTCATCAAAGGCCATCACGATCATGGCAAAGCCATAACGGCGAATTAAACGCGCTTGACGTTTAAAGTTTTCCACGCCTTCTTTCATACTGATTGAGTTTACAATACCCTTACCTTGCACGCATTTCAGCCCTTCTTCTAAAATTTCCCATTTAGAAGAATCGACCATAATTGGCACGCGTGAAATATCAGGCTCAGAGGCACACAGATTTAAAAATCGTTTCATCGCATACAATGAATCAAGCATCGCTTCATCCATATTAATATCGATAACATCCGCACCAGCCTTAACTTGATGAAGCGCAACATCTAGCGCTTCATCATAAAGCTCATCTTTAATTAAGCGTTTAAATCGCGCTGATCCTGTGACATTGGTTCGCTCGCCGACATTTTGAAAAAGTGATGATTTTCTGATCGTCAAGGCTTCTAGACCACTTAAACGACACGCAACTTCTATTTCAGGCAAGGCTCGAGGGGTAATATCTTTAACCACATCGTACATTGCTTGGATATGCGCAGGCGTGGTGCCACAACAGCCCCCAACCATATTTAAAAAGCCACTTTCAGCCCATTCTTTGATGTGCTCCGCCATATCGCTGGCA
>DQUJ01000270.1 GCA_015662325.1 Leucothrix mucor
GGTATGTTCCACTTGAACGCGTGGGTTTACTTCTATGAAATATATTTCATCTTCTTTTAACTTGTTCGTTTCATCCGCTTCAACCACTAAAAACTCAACCGTTCCTGCGTTACTGTAATTAACATGGCGCGTTATTTTAAGCGCATATTGATACAATTTATTTCGAGTTGACTCGCTTAAGGTTGGGCTGGGCGCAATTTCAATGACCTTCTGGAAACGACGTTGCACCGAGCAATCACGTTCATACAAATGTACTAAGTTGCCGTGATTATCCCCCAGTATTTGTACTTCGATGTGTTTAGGTGAATCTAGATACTTTTCGAGAAATAAGGTGTCATCGCCAAAGGCTTTTGCCGCTTCACTACGCGCATCTTTATAAGCAGTTGCCAGTTCATCTTCAGAACGTAAGATACGCATCCCACGACCGCCGCCGCCAGATGCCGCCTTGATCATTAAGGGATATCCAATACGTGCCGCTTCTGTTAACGCAATTTCAACATTATCAAGTGGTATATTACTGTCTTCAATAACAGGAATATTGGCATCAATGGCATTTTGTTTTGCTTGGACTTTATCGCCCAATTGCTCCATTACTTCGGGCGCAGGGCCGACGAAAATAATATCTTCTTCTCGGCAACGGCGAGCAAATTCTACATTCTCCGATAAAAAACCATAGCCGGGATGAATGGCATCGACTTGATTCGCTTTTGCGGTTTTTATTATCTCGTCAATATCCAAGTAGGGTTTTAATGGATCTTCATCCGCGCCTATTTGATATGCTTCATCGGCCTTATAACGATGTGGAGAAAAACGATCTTCGTAGGTATAAATAGAAACAGTGCGAATGCATAATTCTGATGCTGCCCGCAAAATTCGAATGGCAATCTCGCCTCGATTAGCAACAAGTAGCTTATTTATTTTTTTAGACATTTCTTTAATCCTTGTCATTTAATTAGTGTTATCACACAACTAACAAAACTATAGCTTACTCTGTTAGTAATAAGGATTTATTATAAAAAATACCTTTGTGCACAGAGATATGATGCCATTATAAATTCTTAGGTGCCCCTTATTCCCCTAAAATACGATCAAACAGGAAAAATCAACGCTATTTTAATCTCACCCTATACTCCGTACAAAGGTCTCAAAATATATTTCACCGCTTGTCTTTTCTAATTACCCATTAGTCTTTTGTTATTAAATAATAAAGCAAACTATCCTTTATTATTTAATTTAGTATTAGAGCAGCAAACAAACAGTTCTATTATCTAGTTCATCAAGCTTCAATTATAATAATTTTAACGTGATGGTCAGTGCTATATCTTATCAAGACGCGCACTAACATCACTTTATACATGTTTTAAGGTACTTATATAAATATCTAATGAAAAATTTAATCGGCAATTTATTATTATTAGTTATCAGCGTTGCTGTCATGCTTGCTATTGGCGAAGTGGCTAGCAGAATTGTGTCTCCAATTTCTCCTGGTCCTAGTATTTTGGATATGGATGGCAACAAACAGAAAATTAGCTACATCGCAGCTAACAAAAAATTTCGTATTATTACTCCCGATTTTGATGCTACGACGACAATTACGAAAGACGGTTATCGCGCCCCCGAAGTGAA
>DQUJ01000093.1 GCA_015662325.1 Leucothrix mucor
CTTTGATAATATCAGGCGCATGACCACCGCCTGCGCCTTCGGTATGGAAAGTATGAATGGTACGATTTTTGAAGGCGGCAAAAGTGTCTTCTACAAAACCCGATTCATTTAGCGTGTCGGTATGAATCGCCACTTGAATATCATAACGCTCGGCAACGCTTAAACAGTTGTCGATAGATGCTGGCGTTGTTCCCCAATCTTCATGCAGTTTTAAGCCCATCACACCTGCTTCGATTTGCTCATCAAGCGCTTCTGGCAAGCTGGCATTACCCTTGCCCATAAAACCTAAATTCATTGGAAATTCTTCGGCCGCTTGTAACATGCGGTGGATATTCCACGGGCCGGGCGTACACGTCGTCGCGTTTGTTCCTGTTGCTGGGCCTGTGCCACCACCGAGCATCGTAGTCACGCCAGAGGTGAGTGCTTCTTCAATTTGTTGGGGGCAGATAAAGTGGATATGTGCGTCGATACCGCCTGCGGTAATGATGTGACCTTCACCTGCAATCGCTTCTGTTCCTGGACCAATCACAATATCAACATTAGGCTGTACATCTGGATTGCCTGCTTTCCCAATGCCCGAAATACGTCCATTTTTAATACCAATATCTGCTTTGATGATTCCCCAATGATCCATAATAAGCGCATTGGTTATCACTGTGTCGGCAACCTCGGCAGATACGTGTTGACTTTGTCCCATGCCATCACGAATTACTTTTCCACCACCAAATTTTACTTCGTCGCCATAGGTGGTAAAGTCTTTTTCAACTTCCAACCAAAGTTCGGTATCGCCTAAACGTAAGCGGTCACCCGTAGTTGGGCCGTACATTTCAGCGTAGGCTTGCCTTGAGATTTTACTCATTTTTTTATCTCCATTTTGCCCATGACATCACCACGAAAGCCATACGCTTTTTTCTCACCCGCATATTCCACTAAGGTGATGGTACGTCTTTGGCCTGGCTCAAAACGCACCGCTGTACCCGCTGCGATATCTAAACGGAAGCCCATGGTTTGATCGCGTTCAAACTCAAGAGCGTGGTTGGTCTCATAAAAGTGATAATGTGAGCCAACTTGGATTGGGCGGTCACCACTATTAGCAACATTCACTTCTATTTTGTTTCTACCTTCATTGAGCTCAATATCAGCACCTTCGGCTACAATCATTTCTCCGGGAATCATTTTTACTCTCCTTTAAACAATTGGATTGTGAACAGTGACTAACTTAGTCCCATCAGGAAATGTCGCTTCAACTTGCACATCATGAATCATTTCAGGAATGCCATCCATCACATCATCACGTGTCAATAAGGTTTGACCATAGCCCATTAACTCAGCCACAGTTTTTCCATCACGTGCGCCTTCCATAATCGCAGCACTAATAAAGGCGATCGCTTCTGGGTAATTTAGTTTTACACCACGATCTTTACGGCGCTCTGCAAGTAATGCTGCAGTGAAAAGGAGTAGTTTGTCTTTCTCTCTTGGAGTTAGATCCATTGTAATTTCTCACTATTTTTGTGAATAAGTAGCCATTGTAAGCCCAGCAAAAATTAATCGTGCCAGCGGTGCTATAATTTTAACTGTCCGTGGTTTCAAGATAATCACAGTTTTAACAATCATTTAGGTTGACCAAATTCGAGGAGGGCAGGCATCACGACTTAAAATATCGGCACGTATTGCAAACCAAATATGTTTGAGTATCGTAGAAACTTGTTCTGCATATTGCCCTAAACAACGAACGACTAAAATATCATCGATCAGTGTTAGGCCAAATTGTAATTCCTTATTACTGCCTTCTACTGCAGCTCGTGCTTTATCAAGCAGTTCTTTAGTGACATGGGTTGAAACAAAGGTACCCAAGCAAGCGTAGCCGTTTAAGCCTGTAGGGCTCGATAAGGCATTGTTTTCACCCACGGTTAGACTATCAAGAAGGACGGCTTGTCCATTTCGATAAAGCTCAAATCGTGTGTTTACCTTGCCGTTTTCGAATGATTCATTTGATGCTGGGCGTCCGTAGCAATTAATTTCCCAACCCATAAATTTGGCATCCGTTTCAAGCTCTATTTTAGTGAGTAACTGCGAATAGGTATTATCAAAGAAAATGTTTTCTTGAGGAAACCACTCTAAGGAGCAACCACTGGTAATATGTAACGTTTGGTTTTGAGTCGCTAACTTACCTTTCTGTTTTGAGCTACCACTGCGATAAAATTTTGTTGCGCCAGGTGTTGTAATTAATACTTGGGACTGCTCTTCGAGTTTTACATCGATATCCAGTTGATCGCCACCCACGACACCTCCCGGTGGATGCAACAAATAAAGGTGACAAACATCACCTTCAGGGTAAAAGGGACGCTGAATAGTTAGTGGACCAAACTGGCTGCGATGAGCAAGCACCGTTCTTGTGGGCGCTTTTTTAAAGCACAGGCTTAAGAGAGCTTTCCAGCCTAATTGTGTACTAGGTTGCGACATATCTACTTTTTAATGCGTACGCTCTTTGCTTTGGGTAATTTGCCAAGGAAATAATTTAAAAGTAACTAGCGATCTATCACCGACATCATACATATATTTTTCCTAAGAATTGAATAAACGAAGCAAAGCTTTAAACGGTTAAAAACTTTTGTACAAGCTCATCGCTAAGCTCGCTCATTTCACCTGTGGCCACATTTTTACCACGCTCCATAACACAAAAATAATCACCTACACGGCGAGCAAAAGGTAGCTTTTGTTCAACCAATA
>DQUJ01000068.1 GCA_015662325.1 Leucothrix mucor
CGTCAATATCCGACTCTGATGCGTTTATCCCTGCACGCAGAGAGATAAATTTGTTGTAGATAATAATAAAGTAAACAATCGTTATTATGATGATAATTAATGAAATGCTGCCCAAGCCCATAATGACTTCCTTCTGTTTTTATTTTAATGAGTTGAATTATAGAGATTGCGCGCTTTATACAAGCTGAATATTTGGAAGCCGTTATGCCACACTACGCTATTGTTTTGCTATTGAGTGGGTTAAAATCCTTTCAATGTTAAACGCCTATTTAGTTAATAATTTCAATTTTATTGGAAGCCTAATAAATGCAAATTGATGATTTATGGGAGGCTGGCTTAAAGCAGCTGGCACCTACCGCCAATGAAACCTATATTGCTATGTTAAAGCAATACGTTGATTTGCTAAATCGTTGGAATAAAACCTACAACCTCACCGCGGTACGCGATCCAAAAGATATGATCCCCTTACATGTTTTCGATAGTTTGGTGGTGGCTGATACTATCAAAGGTGATAACTGTTTAGATGTTGGGAGTGGGGCGGGTTTACCAACGATTCCACTGGCTATTTTGCAACCACAGCGACAATTTACTGCATTAGATACTAACAGTAAGAAAACGCGTTTTATTCAACAGGCGGTGATTGAGCTATCCTTAAAGAATGTAAAGGTTGAGCATGTACGTGTTGAAAAGTGGAATACGGATCAAAAGTTTGATGCGATTATTAGTCGTGCATTTGCTTCCATTTATGATTTTGTGACGACATCATCTTCACACCTTTCAGAAAAGGGTGTTTTGTATGCAATGAAGGGGCGTTATCCCGAGGGTGAAATTCAATATTTACCTAAAGAATTTGAATTGGTAAAGAGTCACTCATTAGAAGTACCGTTTGTGGATGGTCAGCGGCATTTATTGGAGATCATTATTAGAGATATGAAAAGATGAAACTAGGGAATAAACGTTCAATTTTTTATTTATTTGTGGCGATGTTGTTGAGTAGTTTAGTGATTGGGAGTTTTTGCAAAACTAAATTCGATCCAGTGGTTGATGATGTTGATAGCCTATCATCTACATCAAAAGGATCAATTAAAGCATCGTCAACTTCAAATAAAAACGCTTCTGTTTCCGACCCGGTTTACGCGCCTGTTGATGTCGAAATGCAGCCAAAGCAGGTCGCAAAAAACACGTGGTATGTTCAAGGCGCGGATGGCATGGCGACCGATAATAAAGGCTTTATTTCCAATGCGGGTTTTGTTGTTACGAGCAAGGGCGTGGTGGTTTTTGATGCGCTGGGTTCGCCTTCTTTAGCATGGAAATTAGTACAAAAAATTCGAGAAATAACACATCAACCTATCGTCAAGGTGGTCGTTAGTCATTATCACGCCGACCATATTTATGGCATACAAGTCTTTAAACAATTAGGCGCAGAAATTATTGCGCCTGATGGCGTGTATGATTATATAGATTCCGATGGCGCTACAGAGCGATTAGAGGAACGACGTTTTTCATTAGAGCCTTGGGTCAACGATAAAACAGTTGTAGTCACACCCGATAAAATTTTGGATAAGAGCGAGTCATTCACCGTGGGTGATACACGATTTTTAGTGAATATTATCGGCTCTGCGCATTCTGCGGGTGATTTAACCTTGTATGTGGAAAATGATCGTGTGTTGTTTTCAGGTGATTTGATATTTGAAGGGCGCGTACCGTTTTTGGGCAGTAACAATACTAAGCACTGGCTAGAAACCTTACAAAAGATGGAAACCAATCAATTACATGCCTTGGTTCCGGGGCATGGTCCAGCAGCGACTAACCCAAAACAAGCACTGACGTTAACCCGTGAATATCTAGCATTTATGCGTGAAAATATGGCAGAAGCGGTAGAGGAGATGATTGACTTTGAAGATGCTTATAATCGGATAGATTGGTCAAAATATAAAAATATGCCCGCATTTGATGCGGCTAATCGTAAGAACGCATTTCAGGTTTATTTGTCGATGGAAAATGAAAACTAAAGACTAAAGACTAAAGACTAAAGACTAAAGACTACAAGAAACACTGCTTGATAAACCTGCGTTTTTTTCTTTAATTTTATGGATATTAACGTTGTCTATTGCGTGAACGATTAGGCTGTTGTTGCCGTGGTGCATCCGCAATCGTAAATGTTTGTACCGTTGTTTCTCCTTGGATAATTTTCACGCGTTCGCTGCCTCTTAAGCCCTTGTAATTAAGATGCACCATATAAGGTTTCGCAGGTAGGTGGAATTTGGCAGTAGATACATTATTTGCTCTGTGTAACAGTTTTCCACGTAAGTCTGTAACGCTGATATTCCCTTTTATTGCGCGCCCTTGGTGATCTACCACGCGGCTTCTTAGGATTCCTCTTTTAATTTTAGCTGGGGCTTGAGATTTAAAAGAGCTAAAGTCAGAGCTTTTAAAGCTAACGTTTGTTGCGCGATTCTTGCTGATTTTAAAACTTCTGCTTTTCCTTCTGCCTTTATGATTGGCGGTAATAACATATTCCCCAACATCAAGCTTGACCGTAGCGCGTTGTATTTTATTAATCTGCGCGATTTTTTTACCCGACTTTGTTTTGATCACAAAATCACTTAATAAAGCATTAGGTGCAGTGAGCCTATTTCGTGAACGTTGGATATTGAAGACTAAAGATCCCGAAGCAGGTAAAACTCTAGGTTTAGGCGTTGTTTTGACTTGTGTATTTCGAGAAGGAGTAGGGCGTGTAGATGGGTTGTTCCTAGTCTGATTGTTGTTATGAGTGTTTGTTGTATTGGTCGTGGGAGCTGTTGAATTGTTTCGAACGGCTGTTAGTGGTGTATTTTGTTTTGGTGTTTTTGGAATTACTGCAGGAGTAGCTACAGGTGTAATAGCGGGAATCACTGGCGCTTTTGCCGTCACAGTACCGTGCATCGAGAAAATCTGATTAAGTTTACGATCTGCTTTTACCGTTACTGTTTTTGTAATGGTTTTCATGTTTTTACTTTTGATGGTAATCCGATAAGTGCCCTTATTTAGTTTGAAGCTAGCAGAATTTGTATAGACCTTTTTTGCAATGTGTTTGCCATTGGTAGTTTGTATATAAAAGTTAGATTTAACAGGCTTTTGCGTATTGGCGCTGATAGCGCTTAGTTTAAGCGTCCCTTGGTTAATAACCTCTGCTGTTATTTCTGGAATAGTAGGTGGTTGCTTTACAGGAGCTATCGGAACACTTTTGGGTGTGTCGATGACGGCTGTTTTAATATCAGTTTCAGTTGTTTTTGTTGTGGTGGCAGTTGCGGTAGGTTTAATAGGTGCAGCAGGTGCAATTACAGGAGGTACAGCCGTTTTTACTGTGTCAATAATCTCTTGTACTTTATCTGTTTCAGGTTTTACTGCCTTTGCAACGTCAACAACCTCTGTCGTTTCTTTAATAGTCTCTTTTACAACAGGGGGCTGTTTTTCAACGACAGGTTCTATCTGTTTACGTTTAAGCTTAAATATTTGTTGGCTTGATGAGCCTGCTTTAACAACAAGTGTCTGAACCTCGGTCATCTCATTATGCGTGGCAGTGACTTTATAAGTGCCTGCATCCAGCTCAAATAAGGTGCTAGAAACATTCTGACGTTTACCCACGATTTTCCCATTCGCATCTTCAATGCTAAATGTTGTCTTTATTGATTGTTTACTTTTAGCAGAAATAGCGGCGAGTTTTAAAACGCCTGTGGTAATAGCGGCTTGTATAGAAACCGTCGCATTATTAATTTTGTTTTTCTTAACCACAAGCGTTTGTGTTTCTTTTTGCTGGCCTAGCAGTGTGATGACTTTGTATGTTCCCGTAGGTAAGTGGAAACTCGCTTTACTGTTGTTTTTACTTGCAGCGACACGTTTATTATTTTCATTAAAAATTAAAAACTCAACTTTCTGTTTTGCATTTAAATTAAGCGTACCGTAGCTTATGGGCTCTTCTAAAATTTCTGGTTTAAAAGAACCCTGAGTAACTGTTTTCTCTGTGTCATTCTCTGTATTCTGTTCAGTGTTATCGTGCGGTGTATCTTTAGCAGTTGTGGATGCTGTTGAAGCAGAAGTTGCAGGGTTTGTTGGAGCTGCTGTAGAAGATGGGTTGTTCACACTAATAGAAGGCGCTGGAATATTTGTTTCTGTAGAGGAAACATCGGGATTTCCTGCTTTGCCAGAGAGTTTTAATAAACCTACGACGGCTAACAAAAGTACTAAACCAATGAGTACCCCTTTGAAAAGTTGACCAATTCCGTTCATGTTTGAGCTTCCAATTTTGTTTTATTAATGATTGCTAAGGTATTGTATTCACGAGGTAACAAGTACCGAAATTGTTAATTTGTTTTCAATAAACGCTTGGCTGTTAATTGCTGATCACTCGAATATCGGCCAATACCAATAAAATCATTATTCTCTAAATATAAACGAATCATATCAGACTTTGGGAGATTGTCTCGGGTGACTTTTAAGCCATGTCTAATTAGTTTAGCTTCTTCATCAGTAAGGATAATTTTGGGTAGTTTAATTAGCGCCGAATCTATAGGTAATAGGGTTTCTGCTAGCTGATTATTTTCTGCGAGTGTTTGAATTTCTTCGATAGTATACAACTTACTACAATCAAAAGGTTCGACATCGGTGCGTCTTAATAAACTAAGATGTGCGCCACAGCCTAATACTTCGCCAATATCTTCTGCAAGGGTACGAATATAAGTGCCTTTACTGCATAAAACATCCAAGGTTAGCGTATCGTCTGTCTGAGCAATTAAATTGAGTTGATGAATTGTAACATCGCGTGCTTTACGTTCAATCTCTATACCTTGTCGTGCCAGTTTATAAAGGGGTTGTCCTTTGTGTTTTAGAGCAGAATACATCGGTGGGGTTTGTTGAATTTCGCCTCTAAACTTGTCAAGTATAGATTCAATATCTGTAAGTTTTTGATGATCAATATCACGTGTTTGTGAAATATCCCCTTCTTTGTCACCTGTTGTAGTGGTTTCGCCTAATTTTGCTGTACAGGTATAGCGTTTGTTAGAATCCAATAAAAATGCGGTGACCTTACTCGCCTCTCCAAAACAAATCGGCAGTACGCCTGTTGCCAGTGGGTCTAGGTTGCCAGTATGCCCGGCTTTTCTTGCACGGAATAGGTTTTTGACTTGTTGGAGTACGCGATTAGAACTGATGCCCAAGGGTTTATCGAGTAATAGAATGCCGTTGATGTCTTGGGTGTTTTTGCTACGAAACTGTTGTTTTGTCACGAAAAATGAGTGTTTCTATTATTTATCGGAGGCGACGGCTTTATCTATCATTGCTGATAAATCATTGGCGCGTTGCTCGGTATCATCGTAAATAAATTTGAGTGAAGGCGTGAGGCGTAATTTAATCGCCTTACCTAGCTCGCGACGTAAAAACCCCGCGGCATTGTTTAAGCCTTTTTCGCACGCTTCATGTTCGTCTTGATTAAGCGCATCAAAAAATACTTTAGCTTGTGATAAGTCTTTAGTAACTTCCACATCAAGAATACTCACCATACTTACACGCGGATCTTTAATTTGATTGCGTATAAGCATAGCAAGCTCGCGCTTGATTTGTTCGCCAATGCGGTCTGTGCGAGAGTAATCGTAAGGCATTTTTTACAACCTCGCTATCGAAAAATGTATTTGCATCGCTACTTGCTTAGGCTGCGTTCAATTTCGGTACGCGTAAATACTTCGATTTTGTCGCCTGCTTTTATATCATCGTAGTTTTTAACGCCGATACCACATTCCGTACCCATTGCTACTTTTTTCACATCATCTTGATGGCGACGTAATGATTCCAGTTCACCTTCGTAAACAACCACGTCATTACGCAATACACGAATAGGCTCGCCTTTTTTGATGGTGCCTTCAATAACCAAACAGCCGGCAATATTACCAAAGCCAGAGCCAGTAAAGACATCTTTAACTTCTGCGACACCGATAAGTTCTTCACGAAGCTCAGGTTTTAATAGACCACTCATAGCGTCACGAATATCGTCGATGACTTCATAAATAATACTATAGTAACGAATTTCTACGCCTGATTCCGATGCTAAGCGTCTTGCGGCTGCATCAGCACGGACATTAAAGCCGATTATAACGGCTTCTGCAGCTTGTGCTAAGTTCACGTCAGTTTCACTAATGCCACCTACGCCAGAGGTGATCATTTTAACTTCAACCTCTGATGTGGATAGTGCCATTAATGAGTTTTTAATCGCTTCTGCAGAACCATGTACATCGGCTTTTAATAGAACCGGTACAATTGATTTTTCGCCTGCTTGCATTTTTTCAAACATCGCATCCAATTTAGCTGCCTGTTGTGCAGCAAAACGAGTTTCACGTTCTTTTTCATGTCGTTGTTGTGCAAGTTCACGTGCTTGGCGTTCATTTTTAAGCACGGCTAGCTCATCACCTGATGAAGGTGTGCCAGATAAACCTAATATTTCAATTGGAGCGGAAGGGCCAGCTTCTGTGATGTTTTTTCCTAAGTCGTTTGTCATTGCGCGGATACGACCGTATTCCGAGCCAACCAGTACTACATCGCCTTTCTTTAGTGTGCCAGCTTGAACTAGAACAGTGGCAACTGCACCACGCCCTTTTTCGATGCGTGATTCGATCACTGTTCCTGTTGCAGGGCCTTCTGTGCGAACTTTAAGTTCAAGTATTTCAGCTGCGAGTAGGATTGACTCTAATAAACTATCAATGCCTTCGCCTGTTTTAGCAGAGATATTGACGAAAATATCCTCTCCACCCCAGTCTTCTGGAATAACTTCAAACTTAGAAAGCTCGCCTTTGACTTTTTCGATGTCTGCTGATTCTATGTCAATCTTATTAATCGCAACAATTAAAGGTACACCCGCTGCACGCGTATGTTTGATCGCTTCTTCGGTCTGTGGCATAACGCCATCATCTGCAGCGACAACAATAATAACGATGTCTGTTGCTTTTGCACCGCGTGAGCGCATATTAGAAAATGCGGCGTGTCCTGGTGTATCTAAGAATGAAATTACCCCATTGTCGGTTTCTACTTGGTAAGCACCAATATGTTGGGTGATTCCACCTGCTTCGCCTGATGCCACGCGGCTTTCACGAATATAATCCAGTAATGATGTTTTACCATGATCAACATGACCCATGATGGTAACGACAGGGGGGCGCGGAGATGCTTCAAAACCACTTACATCTTCAATAATAGTGTCGAGTGACGTTTCTTCTTCTTCGGTTATCGCGGCAGTTGCGGTATGTCCCATTTCTTCAACGATCAAAATAGCCGTGTCTTGATCAATCACTTGATTAATGGTTGCCATTACGCCCATATTCATCATTGCCATAATAACATCAGCACCTTTTACGGTTAGCTTTTGGGCTAACTCGGAAACAACGATGGTTTCAGGTATTTCGACATTATGGATAACAGGCTCTGTTGGTTTCTCGAAACCATGATCAGTTGATTGATCAACGGTTACATTTCTAGAGCGTTTGCCTTTCTTTTTACGGCGACCGCTATGGCCTGCTTTAACATGAAGTTGCCCAGGACCTTGAGAGCGACCTTGAAACGGCTTCTTCTTGCCTTTGTTTGCATTGGCATTCGCTGGCGCGGCATTAGCCCCGCCAGGCTTATTTGCAGGTGCTGGCCTTGCAACGGGCTCTGGACGTTTTCGAGAGGGGCGTTTTTTTAACGCAGAAGCTGCTTCTGCGCGTGCTGCTGTTGCTAATGCTTCTCGTTGCTCTTTCGGTGTTAGTGGAACGACAGGCTTTACAGGTTCTTCTGGTGCTGCTGTTTCTGTCGCTACAGATTCTTCTTTAACTGCATTGTCACTGACATCAGCATCCACTGCATTTTCGCTAACATCTGCGTCAGATTCTTTAGATTTTTCGTACTCTGCTTTCTTGCTTGCGTTATCCGCTTCTTTTTGTGCTTTACGCTCTTCGCTTGCTATTTTACGATCTTCTTTTGCTTGTTTGTTAGCAGCACTCGCATTTTCACGTGCTTTACGCTCTTTTGATAACTGCTCTGACAATTCCTCTGTTCGGCTGGATGTTGTGGCTACTTTTTCTGCTTCAACTTCTGGTGTTGTCACAGGCGCTTGTATTGGGAGACTAAAGCTTTTCTTGCGTTTTACTTCAACAGAGACACTGTTCTTACCATGTGATGTTGCTACATCAATCTCGGTTGTTTCACGGCTTTTAAGCGACATCTTTCCCAATGTCTTCTTAGCAGGCGCGCTAGAACTTTGTTCCATTTTAATGAGGTCTACCACCGCATCAGGTATGGTGTCATCAGCACCTGATACCTTCATTCCTGCAGTTTGTAGTTTTTTTAATAAATCCTCAACAGGAGTCCCGGTAAGTTCGGCCAGTTGTTTTATGCTTGTTTCTGACATTTGTATTATCTCCGTTTCCTATTGAGTTACACATTTTTGCTATCTGTAGCGGCTTTTGCTTCTTCGGCTGCCGCCTTTTCTGCTTCCGCAGCTTCTGCAAACCAAGGCTCGCGGGCAGTCATAATGAGCTTGCCCGCTTGTTCATCGTCTATGCCGTCAAACTCTGTTAAATCATCAACGGCTTGTTCGGCAAGATCTTCCATCGTGCAAACACCTTTACTAGCAAGCAGTTGTGCCAGTGAGTTATTCATGCCTTTCATATCTAACAAATCTTGTGCAGGCTTGCCACCATCGCCTGTGATCGCCAGTGCAAGTAGGGCGTTGCGGGCGCGACTTTGAAGCTCTTCGATCATGTCTTCGTCAAATTCTTCAATTTTAATGAATTCTTCTGTGGGCACATAAGCGACTTCATCAAGACTGGCGAAACCTTCTTCAACTAAAATAGAAGCAACTTCTTCGTCAACGTCGAGCTTTTCAGCAAATAGAGTCACCATCATTTTTTGTTCGCCACGGCTCTTGTCTTCTGCCTCTGTTTCACTCATTACATTGAGTGTCCAGCCTGTCAGTTGACTTGCAAGGCGTACATTTTGACCGCCTTTACCGATGGCTTGTGCGAGCATTTCTTCGTCAACACCAATGTCCATGCTCTTTTTATCTTCATCAATGACGATGGATAATACTTCTGCAGGTTGCATTGCATTGATAACAAAACGCGCAATATCGTCTTCCCATGGAATAATATCAACACGTTCGTTATTTAATTCGTTAGTTACCGTTTGGATTCTTGAACCACGCATACCGACACAGGCACCAACAGGATCAAGATTAGGCACGTTTGCACGCACCGCGATTTTAGAACGCGAACCAGGGTCGCGAGCTGCGCCCATAATATCAATCAATTCTTGACCGATTTCAGGGACTTCTAATTTTACTAGCTCGACAAGAAATTCTTCATCCGAACGACTAATAATCATTTGCGGGCCGCGTGCATCTTCGGCTATTTCTAGTAAAATACCGCGCATACGTTCGCCAACACGCGCCATTTCACGTGGAATCATTTGATCACGTGGAATCAGCGCTTCGCTATTTTCGCCCATATCAAGCACGATACCGCGACGATCAACACGTTTAACGGTGCCTAATATAAGCTGACCGATTTGATCTCTGAAGGCATCGGCTACTTTTTCACGTTCGGCGCGACGCACACTTTGCATAATGACTTGTTTAGCCGTTTGAGCAGTAATACGTCCGAAGCCGACAGATTCAATGGGTTCTTCAAGGTGTTCGCCTATTTCGAGCCCTAGTTTTCTTTCATCTGCATAGCTTTTTAGGATGTGACGCTCAGGAGATTCAAACTCTGGGTCTTCATCATCCATGATAGTCCAGCGACGGAATGTTTCGTATTCGCCTGATTCACGATCAATTGCAACGCGCACATCCATTTCGGGGTTGAATTTTTTACGGGTCGCGGTTGCTAATGCGGTTTCAACTGCATTAAAAATAATTTCAGGTTCTAGATTTTTCTCATTAGAAAAAGCGTCAACAACGTATAATATTTCTTTGCTCATGCTGTACCTTTATACCTTTATTTATATTTAGTCGAGATTTAGTCAAGAACCAGTCTGGTTCGGTCAATTATTTCAAAAGGAATCTCAAAATCTTCGTTGTCGACTTGGATAACAACGTGAGACTCACTCACTGTTTGTAGTTTACCTAAAAAATTTCTTCTGCCATTTAATGGTGTTCGAGTACGGATTTTAGCTTTTTCACCCAGATAATCTTGATATTGCTCTTGGGAAAACAACACCCGATCCATTCCCGGTGATGATACCTCTAAAATATAGGCTACTGGGATGAGATTTTCCACATCCAATACAGCCCCTATCTGGCGACTGACTGTGGCGCAGTCATCAACACTAATACCGTCTTCTTTTTCGATAAAAATACGCAATAGGGCGCTTTCACTGCGCGGGCGGTATTCATAGCCCCACAGAATGAAGCCTAAACCTTCGACGGTGTTTTTTACTAAATTGTCTAATGCTGTTTGCACCAGTAATGCACCTATTTATTTTTTAAGCTGTTTTTGTAGATAATAAAAAAGCCCCGGGAAACCGGGGCTTTTTTATTATAGAAAGCACGATGTTTTGTACTTTCTTGAAACTTGGTAGCGGGGGCAGGATTCGAACCTACGACCTTCGGGTTATGAGCCCGACGAGCTGCCAGACTGCTCCACCCCGCATCAGAG
>DQUJ01000256.1 GCA_015662325.1 Leucothrix mucor
CAGGTGCTTTATCGGTAAAGCTAGGATTGTTTAGCCGTCCTTCTAATCCCGATAGTCCTTTTTGTATTTTCTCAATCTCTTTGTTTAAGCGTGCTGTTTCTGCATCTTTATCGATTAGACCTGCGAGTGGAATGAGTACATTCATTTCACCACACAAAGCAGTGGCAGAATCAGGCGCAGTTGCATCGGCTGTTAACCATTCGGGTGATTCTATTTTTGCCAGTGAGTTAATAAAAATCGCATTGTTTTCAAAAAAGGCCTTATCCGTATCTGTCCAATTTTGTAATAAAATAGGCAGTGGTTTACTCGGTGGAATATCCATTTCGGAACGAATTTTACGAATACCGATAATGAATGTTTTTACCCATTCTAATTCTGTATTGGCTGATTCGTCGATAGCGTTTTTGTCAGCAACAGGGAAGGGCTGTAACATAATGCTATCACCACTGATATTCGTCAGTGGTTTAATAGTCTGCCAAACTTCTTCCGTAATAAAGGGCATAATGGGGTGTAATAAGCGCAGTAGTGTTTCGTAAACGTTGACTAATGTGTGGCGTGTACCGCGCTTTTCTGTTTCGCTACTTTCATCCGAAAATAAAACAGGTTTTGATAATTCCAGATACCAATCACAGTATTCGCCCCAGCTAAATTCATATAATGCTTTAGCCGCTAGATCAAAACGGTACTTTTCAAAATGTTCGGTGACTTCTTCGGTCGTCTTTTGTAATCGTGAGATTATCCAGCGATCCGCTAAAGAAAGTTCGACTGCATCAGATGCATTTAGCCCAACATCTTGATCTTCGGTTTGCATCAACACATAACGCGCCGCATTCCATATTTTATTACAGAAGTTACGATTACCCTCGATACGTTGTAAATCAAAGCGTATATCTCGCCCGTTAGAGGCCTGCGATGCGAAAGTAAAACGCATTGCATCCGTACCGTAGGCGGGTATGCCGTCTGGGAATTGTTTTTTGGTGGATTTAGCAATCTTTTCTGCAAGGTGTGGTTGCATCATATTGCCGGTGCGTTTTTCCAGTAAGTCGTCAAGTGTAATGCCTTCAATCACATCAATCGGGTCGATCACATTACCTTTGGATTTGGACATTTTCTGTCCTTCAGAATCACGCACTAAACCGTGCATATACACTTCTTTAAACGGTACTTCGCCATCCATGAATTTCATGCCAAACATGATCATGCGCGCCACCCAGAAAAAGATGATGTCAAAACCAGTGACTAATACATTGGTTGGATACCATGTTTTTAAAGCATCTGTTTGATTAGGCCAGCCTAAGGTAGAAAAAGGCCAAAGCGCAGATGAAAACCACGTATCGAGCACGTCATTATCTTGGCGTAATGTAATATCACTGCCTAAGTCGTATTTTTCACGGACTAACGCTTCCGTTTTGCCAACGTAGATTTTGTCATTCTCATCATACCAAGCGGGAATTCGATGACCCCACCAGAGTTGACGTGAAATACACCAGTCTTGAATATCGTTCATCCAACTGAAATACATGTTTTTGTAATTATCAGGCACGAATTTGATTCTGCCGTCTTTAACCGCTTCTATCGCAGGTTCTGCAAGCGGTGCAATTTTCACATACCATTGATCTGTTAGGTAAGGTTCGATCACCGTATTAGAGCGATCGCCACGAGGCACCATCAAGGTATGGTCTTTAACTTCTTCTAATAGCCCTAGCGCATCAAGGTCTGCTACGATTTGTTTACGTGCATCGTAACGATCAAGTCCTTGGTATTTCTCGGGTGCACTTTTGTTAACGGCCGCATCAATAGTAAAGATATTGATCTTTTCAAGGTTGTTGCGTTGACCAACCTCGTAATCGTTAAAATCATGTGCGGGGGTTATTTTTACACAGCCTGTTCCTTTTTCAGGGTCAGCATGTTCATCTGCCACAATAGGAATTAAACGCCCAACCAGGGGTAATAATATGTTTTTACCCACAAGATGTTTAAAACGTTCATCTGTTGGGTGAACCGCAACGCCCGAATCACCGAGCATGGTTTCGGGGCGTGTTGTTGCTACGACAAGATACTCATCCGTCGCATTACCCGCGTCATCCGCGACGGGATAACGGAAATGCCACATATGACCCTGTTCTTCTTCATTTAGCACTTCAATATCAGAAAGTGCGGTGTGTAGAACGGTATCCCAATTTACTAGACGTTTACCTCGGTAAATCAAACCTTCATCATAAAGCTGTTCAAATACATCAGTGACCGATTCTGATAAGCCATCATCCATGGTAAATCGTTCGCGAGACCAATCAGGTGATGCACCTAAACGACGTAATTGTTGAGTGATTTTTCCGCCAGATTCATCCTTCCATTCCCATACACGTTTGATAAATTCATCTCTGCCTAGATCGTGGCGGTTTTTACCTTCGGCATTGAGTTGGCGTTCGACCACCATCTGCGTTGCAATACCCGCGTGATCCGTCCCTGGTTGCCACAAGGTGTTATCACCTTTCATACGGTGATAACGAATCAGAGCATCCATAATAGTATCTTGAAATGCATGACCCATGTGTAATGTGCCCGTGACATTCGGCGGTGGAATCATAATACAATAGGGGTCAGCGTCTTCTTTTTCAGAAGGGGAGAAATAGTCGCTATCCTCCCATGTTTGATACCAACGTTGTTCGATGTCTTGTGGGTTGTAAGTCTTATCCATTGCGTATTATTCAAATCTGTAAAGGGTGCAGATTATAGCGCGAATAATGGGATTCTAGCTAGGAATAGGGAAAGATATTGTCACTGTAAATATGAGATATTATTTTCATCAACTTTAATATGCTTTCCCCAATATAAAAGGCGATATGGAAATCAAGTGCATCTTTAGCATTACCTGATATTTTTACGTATTGTCCATTTTCACCCAG
>DQUJ01000092.1 GCA_015662325.1 Leucothrix mucor
AAGATAGCATTATTGGAATGAAGTATTAATAAAAAAGGCTCTAATATTAGAGCCTTTTTTATTTCTTGTTTTGCTAGTAAAACAACAAGAGTATTTAGCTAAAAATACTTTTTAGTATATAGAAGAACATAATCGAAAGAATTGCACCTGCGGGTAGCGTAATTACCCAAGACATAAAGATATTACCCACAACCCGTAAATCAATAGCAGCAATACCACGCGCAAGTCCTACGCCTAAAATTGCACCTACCAGTGTTTGCGTGGTTGATACGGGTAAGCCTATATAAGATGCGAGCACTACGGTACTAGCGGCCGCTATTTCAGCAGAAAAACCTCGGGTAGGTGTTAATTCAGTAATGTTTTTACCCACAGTCGCCATCACTCTGTAGCCTAATGTGGCAAGACCGATGACAATACCAATACCACCGACCAGTAGAACCCAAGGTGGTAACGGTGATTTGGAAGCAAGCTCACCACTTTGAGCAACTGATATTACCGCCGCCATTGGGCCAACGGCATTTGCTACGTCATTAGAACCATGGGCAAATGCCATTGCAGCAGCAGTAAACACCATTAATACCGCAAATATCTTTTCTACATTAGCATAATGAAAACGTTTTTCTGCCTTCTTATCAAACTTAATGCGTCGAATAAGTATTGCACCGAGTATTGAAACAAGGATTCCAGCGCCAACCGCATAGGTAAACTCCATCCCTTCGGGAAGACTTATTCCTATGTGTTTTAGCCCTTTGGTAATGGTCACTAATGCAAGTACAAAGCCAACTAAAAAAAGGTAAAAAGGACCATATTTTTTTGCACTTTCTAAAGGATCTTTTGTATTTATGACCAATTTTTGGATGCTCATAAAAACAGCAAATGCAATGGTTCCTGCCAATAGTGGGGATACGATCCAGCTCATTACTATGGTGCCCACTTTGCCCCAACTAACCGCATCAACACTGACACCTACCGCAGCAAAACCAATAACGGCACCTACAATACTATGAGTGGTCGACACTGGCCAGCCCTTGAAAGACGCGATAAGTAACCATGTGCCCGCTGCAAGTAAAGACGCTAGCATGCCCCAGATTAATAGATCGGGATTTCCCGCAAAGGCATCTAAATCAACAATACCTTTACGAATTGTTTTAGTGACTTGACCACCCGCAAGGTATGCACCCGCAAATTCAAAAATAGCGGCAATAATGATCGCTTGTTTGATCGTAATGGCTTTGGAGCCAACCGAGGTTGCCATCGCATTAGCCACATCGTTAGCACCAATACCCCATGCCATAAAAATACCGAAGATAGCCGCAAGGGTGATGTATACCATTGTGGTATCTGATAAGAATTCCGTTATCATTGTATTATCCTTTTATAACGTGCTGGTTTAGCGTGCTAGCATGAGTGATAAGCGACTGCCTACGCGTTCGGCGTTATCGGCTACATTGCCTATCCATTCGATTAAGCGATAGGTGAAGATAACGTCCACAGGTTCTAAACTTTTTTCAAGTTTAAACAGTGTTTTACGCAAATCTTCTTGCATTGTATCGGTTTCACTTTCGATGCGACCTAGTTCAGAGAGCATCTCTTCTACGCGGTCCACTTCTAAACCACGAAAGCCTGTTTCAACCAGTTCATCAAGTTCGTTAATAGTTTGTAGGGCTTGTTTTACGGAGTCAACACAACGACTGGTAAATACTAGAAATGGCGCATTCATTTCTTCGGGAAGGCGCATATTTCTACCGACAATCAGTGCAGCAATATCTTTTGCTTGATTGGCGATCATATCTTGGCGTAGTAATACGTCCAGAACATCACGACGATCAACCGGCATAAATAAGCCTTTCGGTAAATGCGTGCGCAGTTCTTTTTTCATATCATCGGCATCGTGTTCGCCTTTTGTTATTTCATTTTGAGCAGCTATGATTTTTTGAGAATCATCTTCGATCATGCCTTCTATGAGTGGAATCATATGTTTGATTCCTTTGAAGACACGGTACATATGTTCTTGTAAAGGGGTGATGGGGGAGCGTCCAAACAGACCGGACATATAGTTTTTAGCGACCATGATAAACCTTTCTATGTTATAGAGTCTCTCTTTCGTGCAAAGCCCTTGTGTTTAAACAGTTTGTATTAGGCTTGCTAAGGAGAGCATGATTAAGTCCAGAACTGCTGGTATTTTCCACGAAGATCGGCGCAATATTTAGTGCTTTGCTTGCAAATGACTTAAAATCGCACGCAGAATGACTATTACATCTTACTTCATGAAAAATAGCGACAGTTTTTTCTACGCTACAACTTAATCAGGTATCCTAACTAATAGGTGATTTTATTAATAACGGCTTCTAAACCACCTGTTACTTCAAACATAACTCTAATGGGTGGGCCTATATAGCGGTTAAAGTTATCTTCAAATATTTGATCATGGTCTTTCACTTCTGCAATATCTCTAGCCGTTTGTTCTAGCAATACTTTACGTCCACCGCGTTGGTCAACGGAGTAAATACGAAAACGTTCTTGGGCTGTATTGCGTACATTTTGAAGGCGCCATACCACAGAAAAATTACTATTCTTGCCTTTGGTAATTTTAATGGGTGGAGATGTTGCTGTATTGCCGTTAATAGACCAGCCTCTTAAAGCATTTCCACTCAGTGCTCTGCCACTTCTTGCGGGTGCTCGTGGAGCTGTGGCTTGCTGTCGTTGTTGAGTAGGAAAAGGCAGAGCACGTCTGGTAGGTGCTGTTGGCATTCCTTCACTTAAGAAATCATCCCATACATTATTACTTTCCTCTTTATAATATTGTGGTGCTGGATTTCTCTGTTGCTGCCTTGGCTGTGTTTTTGTTGGCTGGCGCACTGCTGGCTGACGCACAGGCGCTTGAGCACGTGGTGGTGCTTGTCTTGCAGGTGCGCGCGTTGCAGGTGGTGGCACATAACGTTTTCTAGGTGGAACATAGGTCGTGTTACTGCCTAAGTAGTCCATTAGTGCTTGATATTTTGGTGTGCTGGGCTGTTCTAAATAATCCAACATACCAAAGAAGTTTTTAGGTTCTGGTTCGCCAATGCCGTAAAAATGCATCATCAAACCACCGCCGTTTTGTTGCCATAGTTCGAGGTAACGTTGATACGCGATTTTCATTCGTGGGTCTTTTTGAGCCGACATAAATAAGTTAAGCACCTTTGGATTCTTAACCGTATGCGGTGGATCGTAACGAATTAAATGCTGACCGCCTTCGTAAGCGAGCATTTCTAGATTGTACTTATTAGCAATTTTACGATTGGCATCCATACGTGTTTTAACTTGGGCGATTGCACCACCTGGGGTGCTATTCTTAAGTACGCCACCGTGTAATATTTCTTGGAATAGACGAGATTTTCCGCCATCGGCATCGCGCGTCCAGCTAAGCACTTCTGCGCGATTTTCTTGCTTCGCAATGTAATCACCAAAATAAGGGCCGATGCCGTAAGCATCCATATAACGTCCACAGCCTTTGGCTTCTTTCCATAATGGGCAATCGACCATTTCCTGACCGAGCCAAGGAACAGATGTTAGCGTGCCCAGCATACATTTCACACGGTCACGTTCTGCGCCAAATTCCTGTTTCCAAATATTACACATTTCAACACTGCGTTTTGCATACCAGTTTGTGGCAAGTAGAACGCGGCGTTTGCCCGCGGGTACTTTAGGGTAGGGAAAATTCCAAAGTTTGTCTGCTTTACGTGCGGCATAAGTTGAGGCAGGGAATATTGAATTCCAAACTTCATTCGAAAATTCGACGTACACTTTATGATTTTTGCGCAAGCGGTTTTTAACCATGCGCGCATATTGTTTCATGTAATCATCACTGGCCATGTAAGGAATGCTTACAAAAGGGGTGGCGTTTACGGCATTAGCAAGGTCAATCATGCGCTCTGCTGGTACACCGTTGTCACCTGTGTAATGAGCAGCGCCAATTGTGGCGCGTTGATTCCATTCGACTGCTTTGTTGCCGCGTGGGTTTGTCCATGGCATAAAGCGTAATGAATGCAACGGGCGGATTCTGGCAATGTAGTTTGGGTTGAATACCGTACGTTTGTAGTTTTTCTCAAATGCTTTAGGAACGATGCGAATATTACGAATATAGTTGCCGTTTCTACGCGGGTCGGTTGTGAGGATTTGTAATTTTAAATTACGTTTGGGCGATAATAAATCAAACTCTTTATGACCAGGGAAATCGTTAACCATTTTCAGGTCACCCGTAATTTCCATTTTTCCTTCACCTTCGTAAAGTACCACGTAACGACCTGTTGGAAAGTGCTTGCTCAAACGCCATGTGCTGGTAACACTGGTAAATACAGGCGCTTCATTCGGCGTGGGTAAGGCGCGAACCCAGCCGTTGCCATCCAATTGTAATTGATCTTGTTCTTGAGTATTTAATGAGGTTTTGGCGGTACAGCCTGGGTCTAATGGACGTTTTGCGCGCCAATCATAGGCACAAGAGGTAAACCAGCCACGGGATATTTTAAAAATATCGGTAAATGGAATGGAAGTGGTCAATTTACCAAGACTGCCGACATTGATGCCAAGCTTGGGGTTGTCGCTGTGGCGTGCTTGCGCCGTTTGGACTAATGTAGTTGATAAAAGTATAGCTGATAGCGCAACGACAAACCGTGAATTAAATGGCATATTCTCTCCGTGAATATTTACTTTCCGTATATGTGTGTAGATTACCTTATTTTTAGTTTTAATTAAATCCAGATTATAATAAATGATTTTTTATTAGTCATTTTCTGCTTCAAGTACCGCTAAACTAATGAGCTTGCCAATATTCTCATCAAAACTTCTCCAATCTGCATATTTAGCCATTTTTTTGACGATGACTGGTTTCATCTCGAACGCTTCTTTATCATCCTCATACATGGTTTTACTGGTATCGTAGATTGTAGTTAAGAACGTTTTAAAATCAGTTAATATTTCTTTCCCGCCTTTTGCTCCATGACCGGGAATAACCGTTTCAAGGGGCAGCTTAAGTGCTAAATCCATCGCGGCAATATTGCCCTTAAAACTGCCATCATCAAGGCGTGGCATACGATTGTTGAAGGCATTGTCGCCTGTAAAAAATAGTTTGTCTTCAATAATCTCAAACATTGCATCTGTTTTTGTATGCGCAATATCCATTAAATGTACTTTAACCGTAATATTGTCGATTTTTACCTGTTGTCCATTTTCTAGCGCAATAGTGGGGATAATTGCCTTAGTTCCTTTTGATGCGCCCTCAGTCATTGTTTCTAATAATTTAATCCAACTGTCTGCCTCACCACCGTTTGCTTCCTTAATCATTTCTGGATGTGCATAAATTTTCACGTCCGGATACATTTCAGCAATCGCCTGATTGGCTAACCAATGATCGCCATGGATATGCGTATTAAATACATGAGTAACGGGCAGTTTCGTTTGTTTTTTAATTTTATTCAGCAAGGCTTTACCCACATGCACAGTAGAACCTGGGTCAATCACAATCACGCTTTTATCGGTAATAATAAAACCTGGGTTATTCATAAAACCCCCGTTTTTAGCATTCGGCATATCTAAAGGACCAAACACAACCCAGCCATGCTCACTAACTTTTTCTGCTTTATAAGCGTCCATAATGCCGGGTGTTTTTTTTGCAAAGGCGGAATTTAGACTAATAAGTAAAATAAGCAGTAAAGAGAAATTCAGTTTTTTCATTGGATACCTAGCGTAGAAATTTATTATTTATTAGAAGAGACCTTTGCACGAGAGATATGACGGATTAAAGATGCTTAAATTCTCCCTGATTTCCTTAAGAACTCGGTCAATAGCCCTGCTATTACCTTTATTTTTAAGAAAATCAGGAAAAATTACGTTATTTTTACTCTCGCCATACTTTCGTGCAAAGGTCTCTAGAAATAACAATATAACACAAGAAATTAGAACGATGAGAAATCTAAAAAGAAATGAGGGGGATTGTACGAATCGTGGCTGTCAAAAATGGTGGCCCGAGGTGGAATCGAACCACCGACACGAGGATTTTCAATCCTCTGCTCTACCGACTGAGCTATCGGGCCATTTTAGAAAAAAAGAGCCTCGCTGAAAAGCGAGGCGCAATTAGACCGTTTTAGGGTTTGGTTGTCAAGTATTTACGAGATAAGTAGCAGAGAATTTGGCTTGCAGTTTTAAAAAGCCAGTTTTCATAATAGAATTATGTATAGATTCTCTGGTCAAGGAAAATAATGAATGTTTGAAATAGCGCTTTACGAACCTGAAATTCCGCCTAATACTGGAAATATCATGCGCCTGTGCGCTAATACTGGTTGTCGCTTACATTTAATTCACCCGCTAGGTTTTGATTTGGATGAGAAAAAACTAAGGCGTGCAGGTATGGATTACCGCGATATGGCTACTGTCACCGAACATGAAAATTTTTCTGCATTTATGCAGGCGTTAGAAGGCAGAACGGTGTATGCACTCACCACAAAAGGCAGTCATAATTATGTAAATGCAGAATTTAAGCCCGATGATGTATTGCTATTTGGTCCCGAAACACGTGGCTTGCCTGATGATGTACTGGATTCATTGAATGCGGAACAAAAACTACGGTTGCCTATGTTTGCAGAAAGCCGAAGCTTAAATTTATCAAACACGGTCGCGATTGTGGCTTATGAGGCTTTAAGACAACAAAGTTTTATAGGTCTAAGCTAGGCTATACGTTAGGATCAATGTCATGAAATTTTCGCGTAATTTACATTCTTATAAAAATATTAGTGCGTGTGTTGCCACTATTGGCAATTTCGATGGTTTACATTTAGGGCATCAGCAACTGTTTTCACGTTTAAAAGAAGAAGCAAAACAACGTGATTTACCCCTTACGGTTATTAGCTTTGAGCCACTCCCTGCGGAATTTTTTATGCCAAACCCGCCAGCACGAATCTATCCATTGCGCGATAAAGTACGATTGTTAGAGCAGTTAGGCGTTGATCATTTTTTATGTCTTAAATTCGATTCTGCTTTTGCTAGTATCCCTGCAGATGTTTTTGTCAGTAATATTTTGTTAGATAAACTCAATGCGCGTTACCTTGCCGTGGGTGATGATTTTCGCTTTGGTCATAATCGCTTGGGTGATTTTGATATGCTTAAAATAATGGGTGAAGAGGCGGGAATGGAAGTCACCAATACGGCGACATGCCTGCTAAATGACGAACGCATCAGCAGTTCGCGCATTCGTCAGTCATTAGAAAAAGGTGATATTGCATCTTCAAACCAACTATTGGGTCATAGTTATCAACTTTCTGGGCGAGTACGTCACGGTGATAAACGTGGTCGCACCATTGGTTTTCCTACGCTGAATATGAAAATGCCCGAGCATATTGCGCCTGCACGTGGCGTTTATGCGGTACGCGTAAAAGGTTTGGGGAATGGGTTTTTGAATGGTGTTGCTAATTTGGGTTCGCGCCCAACCGTGAATGGCACGGAGAATCGTTTAGAAATACACCTATTTGATTTTGATAGCGATGTGTATGGCAAATACGTGTGTGTTGAGTTGGTCGAGTTCCTACGTGAAGAACAACGCTTTGATGATTTTGAAATGCTTAAAAAGCAGATTTTAAAAGATGCAGGGCAGGCGCGTGAGCTTCTGGCATAAGTAGGGTTCGTCATACCCGCGCAGGCGGGTATCCAAATACTTAGCACAGTGCCTTTATTTAAATGGATTACCGCCTACGGGGTGAATGACGGGTTTGGTAACGACGGCAACTAACCTTTCATTCCTTCTTCATGGCTAATCAAAAAAGACTCTTTTGATTCTGCTTCTACAAAAATACGTTTTACACGCGGAAAACGTTCTTTAATCTTTTTATCTAATAAGGCGATTGAGCTTTCTACATCATTTGCACTTGCATCAGGCGCAAAATCGGCACTAACATTGACTAAAATATAATCAGGTCCCATGTGCATGGTGAGTACTTCATTGGCGCGTTCAATCGCATCAATTTGGTTTACCATTTCGCGAATACCTTTTACGATGGCAGGTTCAGCACTTTCGCCAATTAATAAACTTTTAGTTTCTACCGCCATCCATGTTGCCGTTGCGCCAAGTATCAAACCAATCACCACCGATGCAATACCATCAAACATGGCAATACCGGTTACTTGGGTGAGATAAATGCCGAGTAAGGCAATGAATAGCCCGAGCATAGCGGCGCCATCTTCGAACAGCACCACAAACATCGACGGGTCTTTACCTTGTTTTACAGCTTCGATATAACTGAGTTGTCCTTTAACCGCTTTGAATTCTTTTAGCGCGAATAAAAATGCTGCGCCTTCAAAGAGTATCGCTAAACCCAGAACAATGTAATTAATCATCGGATCATGAATTTCCGCAGGGTGGAGGATATGATGAACTCCGTTGTATAAGGAAATACCCGCGCCTAATGCAAAAATTAAAATGGCGACCACAAAACTCCAAAAATATATTTCTTTGCCATGTCCAAAAGGGAATTCTTCACTGGCAGGTTTTTTGGCTTGTTTTAAGCCGTAAAGTAATAAGCCTTGGTTTCCTGTATCGACCAAAGAGTGAATACCTTCGGAAAGCATTGCGGAACTACCAGTGATGCTGGCGGCGATAAATTTAGTGATAGCAATTAGGGTATTGCCAACTAAAGCGGCGTAAATAATTTTTTTAGAAGATGATGTAGACATAAATTAGTTTCTATTGAAGATGTTTAAGAATGAGGATTAAATAACTTATAAAACAAAAAGACAAGTAGAGTCTTATGTTTATCAGTCCTTAGGTTTTGTAACCGAGGTAGGCGTAATCGTGGTTGTTACTAACACGCCTCGTTTAGATTTTGGGCTATAAATAAGTGATACTTTTCTGCCCTGATCTTCGCCTGTAAAATAGGTTTCTTGATTGGGTGCTTCTGGTTGCCACCAACTAGCAGGGCGATCGTTCTTAAAAAAAGTGGTATTTAAAATATCTTCTGTTAAATCATGTTGAGCTAATTTTTTATTAATAATATATTTCTCGACAGGGCTACGACCCACGCTAAATGCAAACCACGATGTTTTGTTTGTATACGAGCTTTTATTAATGGCTTGAACATCAGTAAACAATTCATCTGGCGATTGAAACCATTGTTGTAATGCCATTGCCGCCACATCGGGTTTTGCTTGGCGTACGGTATT
>DQUJ01000125.1 GCA_015662325.1 Leucothrix mucor
AAAAACAGGCGGGTTGCATTTTTTTTAGTGAAGTAACCGCGCTGGATATTTCGGCAACAAGCATTAGAAAACAATTGTTTAACGGCACTTCTCCACGTTTCTTAATGCCAGAAAAAGTGGTTGATTACATAGAACAACATGATTTATATAACGCTACAGTAAGTGGCAAATAGGTAGAAAAATTGAAAAATAAAATTGAAGAACTAACACAACGCGTACAAACGTCATTAGAAGACATGAAAGCGGTTGATATTAAAATGGTCAACGTGGTGGATAAATCATCTATGACTGATGTGTTATTTTTCGCCACGGGCAATTCAACGCGGCATGTAAAATCCATCGCCGAAGGTGTTGCAATCACAGAAAAAGAACACGGCAATATGCCATTGGGCGTGGAAGGTAAAGACTCTGCGGAATGGGTCTTGGTTGATTTGAATGACATAATCGTACACGTTATGTTAGAGAAAACCCGTGATTTCTATCAGCTAGAAAAACTATGGGAAGCGGATGATGCGAGTGATCAATCAGTAGAACAAGCTCTGCCGAAACGTTAATGGTTTATTTCCTTCGACCTAAAAATATATGCAAATTCTGCTATTAGCTGTCGGTACAAAAATGCCTGCTTGGGTTGCGCAGGCTTATACCGATTATGCGCAACGCATGCCTGCCAATTGTCACTTACAATTAAAAGAAATCAGCGCTGAAAAACGCACTAAAAACAGCAATATAAAAGCCATTAAAGAAAAAGAAGCGGCAAAGTTGAAACAAGAAATTCCAAAGGGTTCAAGAGTGGTTGCGTTAGATGTCACGGGTCAATCGTGGAGTACCGAAAAGCTGGCAACCCGTTTAGAAGATTGGATGATGGGCGGGCAAGATATTGCCTTGTTAGTCGGTGGGCCCGATGGTTTAACGCATGAATTATTGTCGCTTGCGGATGAGAAATGGTCGCTGTCTCAACTTACGTTTCCACATCCTTTGGTGCGTGTGATTGTGGCAGAACAGTTATATCGCGCTTATTCGGTTACGCAGAATCATCCGTATCATCGCGCATGAATAATAGTACTAACCCACAAACGATTATACTCGCTTCTGCCTCGCCACGCAGAGCCGAATTACTGGACCAAATCGGTGTTAATTATCAAATACAAGTAGCAGATATCAACGAAGATGCGAATGTGGATGAATCACCTGAAAGCTTAGTGAAACGCCTTGCGAAACAAAAAGCAGAGAAGATCAGTCTTAATAACCGCTCTACTCCAGTTTTGGGTGCAGATACGTTAGGGGTATTGAAGGGCGTGATATTAAATAAACCACGAGATTTTGATCACGCCTATGAAATGCTAAGTGCCATGTCGGGAAATTGGCATGAAATACTATCTGCTGTGGCGCTGTCTTACCAAGGCGTAACAACCGTTTTACTGAATAAAAATAGGGTGTTTTTTAAGGCATTAAGTGATCAAGAAATAAAAAGCTATTGGCAAACAGGCGAACCACAGGACAAAGCAGGGGCTTATGCAATACAAGGATTGGCTGCCACGTTTATCGAGCGCATAGAAGGCTCATATTCTGGCATAATGGGTTTACCGCTTTTTGAAACAAATAAGTTATTAAAACAAGCGCGCATTTGTCCTGAAAACGAGAGTAGACTCTGACGTATTAGTGGTGATAGAAGACAGTCATTCCCGCGTAGGCGGGAATCCATCTATCAGAATAGTACTTGCATGAATCGGGTACTGCCTGCGCAGGTATGTATGATGCTGTTTTTGTTTTCTAGTGATAATTAATAAAATTAACCCTCTTACTAGGGTGAAACCAATTAGGAAAACGATAATAAATGAGTGTTGAAATTCTAATGAATGTAACCCCTCAAGAATCGCGAGTCGCTATTCTTGAAAACGGAATGTTGCAAGAAGTCATTATTGAAAGAAATTCCAATCAAGGGATGGTCAGTAATATTTATCACGGCAAGGTACACCGTATTTTACCGGGTATGGAAGCGGCATTTATTGATATTGGTGAAGAAAAAAAAGCATTTTTACATGCATCGGATTTACGTTTTAAACCCAGTGACGTATTTAATGGTGATACGCCAAACGAAGAAATCACCTACCCTCCCATCAGCGAATTATTGCATGTGGGTAAGAAAGTATTAGTACAGGTGATTAAAGATCAATTAGGCACAAAGGGTGCGCGTTTAACCATGCACATCACGATTCCTTCGCGTTATTTAGTGCTGATGCCATATACTGATTCGATTGGTGTTTCCAGTAAAATAGAAGACGAACAAGAACGCACCCGTTTAAAAGAAAGTGTGTCACGCTTACGTGAAGAATTTAACCAATCGAGTGATAACGAATCGAATCAAATGCACGGTTTTATCGTAAGAACAGTAGCTGAGGGTATTAGCGAAGAAGCCTTACGCGCCGATATGATGTTTCTTTGTAAATTATGGGCTCGGGTGAGTGAAGATAATAAAACCAGCGCCAAAGGTGCGGTGATGTATTCTGATTTACCCCTTCTTCAGCGTGTTTTACGTGATGTTGTTGGAGAAAAAATTGAAGTGATTAAGGTAGATTCCCGTGAAAAATACCTTAGCTTAATCGAGTTCTGTACGACCTATATTCCAGAACTAGCTGATAAAATAGAACATTACCCCGGAACCGAACGCCCCATTTTTGATTTGCATGGTGTAGAAGATGAAATTCAAAAATCGTTGAAGCGTAAGGTTCAGCTTAAATCGGGTGGTTACTTAATTATTGACCAAACCGAAGCAATGACAACCATTGATGTTAATACCGGCGGCTTTGTTGGGCATAGTAATTTAGAAGAAACTATTTTTAAAACGAACTTAGAAGCGGCACAAACCACCGCCCGCCAATTACGATTACGTAATTTAGGTGGCATCATCATTATTGATTTCATTGATATGCGAGAAGAAGAACACAAACAACAAGTGATTGCAGCACTAGAAAAATCCTTGGAAATGGATCATGCTAAAACTTCTGTCAGCCAACTATCATCGTTAGGCTTGGTTGAAATGACGCGAAAACGCACCCGTGAATCATTAGAGCATGTCTTGTGTGAATCTTGCCCTATTTGCGAAGGTCGCGGTTATGTGAAGACAGCAACCACTGTTGTTTATGAAATATTCAGGGAAATCTCACGTGAATACCGCCAATTTGATGCACGTGAATTATTGGTGCTTGCATCACAAGAAGTCATTGAGTTATTGCTCGATGAAGAGTCTGATAGTTTTGCTGAATTACAAGCGTTTATTGGCGTGCCGATTCGTTTACAAGGCGAAGGCCTTTATTCTCAAGAGCAGTTTGATGTGGTGCTAGTGTAGTGGCAAGAAAGAAAGTTTTAACTAAAATTGCCGCAATTCAAATGGCATCAGGGCCACAGGTTGAAGCAAACTTGATGGCAGCTGTCGCGCTTATAAAAGAAGCTGCGGATGGTGGTGCGCAAATGGCGGTGTTACCCGAAAATTTTGTGTTGATGCCCATGCAAGAGTCGGAAAATATCGATATTGCAGAAGTATATAATAACGGACATATCCAGAGTTTTATTGGTGACTGCGCCCGTGAAAATAGTATATGGATTGTGGCGGGTTCTATTCCCTTAAAAACAAATACTGAAGGCAAGGTGACTTCAACGTCTTTATTATTTAATAGCGAAGGTGAAATTGTCGCTCGTTATAATAAAATGCATCTTTTTGATGTGACTTTCGGTGATGATGCTATTGGTAACGATACTCGCGATATTTCTATCAAGAAAGGAAAAGCCGATACCTATCACGAAAGTGCAATATTCTCGGCGGGTTCAGAGGTTGTAGTTGCGGATACACCTTTTGGTAAAGTTGGCATGTCCATTTGTTATGATTTGCGCTTTCCTAATCTTTACTGTGAAATGGTGAACAAAGGCGCAGAGATAATATTGATTCCATCTGCATTTACAGCTGCAACGGGAAAAGTCCACTGGGAGCCTTTATTACGTGCGCGCGCGATAGAAAATCAATCTTATGTGATTGCCGCTGCTCAAGGTGGGTATCATGTGAATGGTCGTGAGACGTGGGGCCACACGATGGTGATTGATTATTGGGGGCAAACCCACGGTGTTCTTGAGAAAGGGTCTGGAAGTATCATGATTGATATTGATTTAGACGCTCAGGCAGTTACGCGTAAAAACTTTCCAGTGCTAGAACATCGGAAACTATGATGTTTTACATGACGTTTAAATCAGAGGCTTTTTAATAAGCCCCTGATAATAATAGTACAATAATAGTTATTTTTTGTACTGAGCAATCACTTTTGCGTATTGCTCTTTTGTTAACGTTTTATGCAGCATACGCGTACAAAGACTACTCATTACAACTAAGCGATTATTCGCGTTATTGAGTTTTTTCTTGAGTGCATCACGTTTTGCACGGTCGTCTCTGTTAAGAATAGCTTCGCGTAATTCTGCTCGTACCGCGAATACTTTTTGTATCACTTCTTTCTTTTTTGCGGGTGCTTCTGCGATCCATGCGTCAATGGTTTTTGCTTGTTCGTCATTTAATTTCAATTCTTCACGAATCTCTTTAAATGCTGGAATTAATTTAACAATGGGAGTCGCAAGCTGCTCCCCCGTTTGCTTTGCTAGAACAGGCGCTGATACAGCGACAGTAAGAATAGAAGCAACTAATATTTTTTTTAAGTTCATGAATAATCCTAAATAGTATTTATAAAATAAAACTGATTTGTTATGTTCTTTGTATTAATGCATCTATTACAAGCCAAAGAATATAAGTTAATCCTAATATACTTTATCAGTAATTATGTTTCATTGATATTTATATATTGAACTATTTGTATGGACTGAATAAACAGATATACTTTAAAACTACTACAAATAAACGATAACTAAAAACATATGAATGCTGCAGTTCTAGAAACACTTTTTAACCCAGCGGGTTTAACCGAATCACACTTGGATAAAATTTTTTCGCCTTTAATGAAGGCGGACTTGGCGGATTTATACTTTCAATCGACGCGTTTTGAGTCGTGGGTGTTGGAAGATAGCATAATCAAAAACGGCACTTATAGTATTGAACAAGGTGTGGGGGTGCGCATGGTGGTAGGCGAACAAACAGGGTTTGCTTATTCGGATGAAATTACATTTGATGCCTTACAAGCCTCTGCAAAAGCGGCTTCGGGTATTGCAAAATCGGGGGGCAGTGGTTCGGTCGCCATTCCAAGTCAGACGGCATCATCGGCAACGTCACCATCATCAACATGGAAAATTAATTCAGCTTCATCAAACACTCATTCGCGTGATTTATATAGCACCAACAACCCGTTAGCAAGTATGTCCGAAGATGAAAAAATAGCCCTGTTACACCTTGCCGATAAAACAGCACGGGCGGCAAGTACCCATGTACAACAGGTGATTGCAAACATTGCGGGGGTGCATGAGCATATATTAATTGCAGATCACGAAGGTCATTTACATACCGATATTCGCCCCTTGGTGCGAATGAATATTACGGTGATTGTCGAAAAAGACGGCAAGCGTGAATCCGCAGGTTCTGGCGGTGGTGGGCGTTATGGTTTTGATTATTTTACACAATCAGACCGCATCAAAGAGTATGCAGAAGAAGCGGTGCGTTTGGCATTGGTAAATTTAGATGCGGTGGCTGCACCTGCGGGAAGCCAAACGGTAGTGCTCGGTTCTGGTTGGCCAGGTATTTTATTACACGAGGCAATCGGTCACGGTTTGGAAGGCGACTTTAATCGTAAAGGCACCTCCGCATTTAGCGGGCGCATGGGTGAAAAAGTTGCAGCTAAAGGCGTTACCGTGGTGGATGATGGTACGTTGAAAAGTCGTCGTGGGTCACTTAATATTGATGATGAAGGCACGAAGACAAATTGTACTACCTTGATTGAAGACGGTGTGCTTAAAGGTTATATGCAAGATAAACTCAATGCGCGTTTAATGGGCGTGGACTCTACGGGTAACGGGCGACGCGAATCTTATGCGCACTTACCCATGCCACGGATGACGAATACCTATATGTTGCCCGGTAAGGATGACCCCGAAGAAATTATTGCCTCAGTCAAAAATGGTTTGTATGCGGTTAATTTTGGTGGTGGACAGGTGGATATTACCTCGGGTAAATTTGTGTTTTCTGCATCTGAAGCGTATTTGATCGAAAACGGCAAAGTCACGCGTCCCGTTAAAGGTGCAACCTTAATCGGTAACGGGCCTGATGTGTTAACAAAAGTCAGCATGATTGGTAATGATTTGGCGCTGGATAAAGGCGTCGGCGTGTGTGGTAAAGCAGGGCAAAGTGTACCTGTTGGGGTAGGGCAACCGACCTTGAAAATTGATGGTTTGACTGTGGGAGGGACTGACGCATGAGTGCTTCATCTACTAAAAACCCGTCTACAACAGATATAAAAGCCACTGAGCAAGAACTACGTGGATTATCCGAAACTGTCTTAAAGCTTGCTAAAAAATACGGCGCATCTGATGCCGAATTATCCCTCAACCGTGGCGCGGGTTTATCGGTAGAAGTGCATAAAGAAAATGTCGATAAATTAGAATATCACCGTGATCAAGGTTTAAGCCTAACGGTTTACTTTGGACAAAACCAAGGCTCTGCGACCACAGGCGATATTTCCCCACAAGCGATTGAAGATACCGTCAAAGCCGCCTGTAATATTGCTAAGTTTACGGGTGAAGATGAATACACAGGGCTTGCAGATGCCGATTTAATGGCACAAGAGTTTCCTGATTTGGATTTATATCACCCGTGGGATTTGCAAGCAGAACAAGCGATTGAAATAGCGATTGAATGTGAAGCGGCAGGGCTTCAATTTGATAAGCGTATTATCAACTCCGATGGTGCTAGCATCAGCACTTACAGTGGTTTAGCTCTAATCGCTAACTCACATGGTTTTACGGGTGTTGTGCCTTCTAGCCGACATAGCTTAAGTTGTTCGGTTATTGCGAACGAGAAAGGTGATGTCAATGACACATCGGGAATGCAACGTGATTATTGGTACAGTACAACGCGTTTGCATGAACAACTGGATGCGAGTAAAAGTATCGGAATAAAAGCCGCCGAGCGTACTTTGGCGCGTTTAAAGGGGAAACAAATTAGTACCCGAAAAGCACCTATACTCTATTCGGCAGAAATGGCGCGCAGTTTGATTGGGCATTTTACGGGAGCGATTAGTGGCGGTTCTCAATACCGTAAATCCAGCTATTTGCTGGATTGTGTGACAAGACAACATGAAAAAGATCAACGCGTATTTCCTGATTTTATTCATCTTCATGAACAGCCGTTGATTCCTCAAGCCTTTGGTAGCAGCATTTTTGACAAAGAAGGTGTTGTAACTAAAAACCGCGATATTGTCGTTGATGGCATTGTACAAAACTATATTCTAAGCAGTTATACGGCCCGTCAATTGGGTTTGAAAACCACTGCGAATGCAGGTGGAACACATAACCTAACCTTGGATAGCACTGGACAAAGCTTTGATGATTTACTAAAAGAGCTTGATACAGGCTTTTTAGTGACTGAACTGATTGGCAGTGGGATCAATGGCGTCACAGGTGATTATTCACGCGGCGCATCAGGTTATTGGGTTGAAAAAGGCGAGATTCAATACCCTGTAGAAGAGGTGACAATCGCAGGAAACCTAAAAGATATGTTGCGCAATATAGTTGCAGTAGGAAGCGATGTAGATACTCGCTCGGCTACTCGAACAGGTTCAATCTTGATTGAGGAAATGATGATAGCAGGGAGTTAGGTAGGGAGTCCTCTCCCTTGTTCCTTGCTTTTTTTGCTAATGCTTCATCAATAGGTTGATTTACAGGGGGGGAGTTTTTGAGCCGACAAAAAGGCAATGATTTTTTTATTATCATCATCACTTAATGCGTTAGCAATAGCGCCCATGTCTGTCTCTTTACCGCCTTCAATGGTGAATTTATCGCCTTTTCTATCGCCTGATTTATATTATTCCATAATATCTACAAACGTTTCACTGCTGAAACTTGCTATTGAAGGCACTTTTCCATTGCTACTTACTGTTGCCATCAGCTCCATGACACGTACCACATTTGTTTTTAACCAGTTCGGCATCATCTGCAAAAGCATTCTAAAAAGAAAAGCTTGCAGAAATTAATAAAGAAAGTACGAGGCAGTTTGTTTAATCAT
>DQUJ01000061.1 GCA_015662325.1 Leucothrix mucor
AGGGAGATACCGCGTTACACACTGCCGTTTCACTTGGAAGAAAGAACTTAGTTAAAGCGTTGCTAGATAATGGAGCAAACCCAAATATAAAAAATAAAGAAGGCTATACACCTATTTGGTCAATTTGCGGGCACAAAGATACTAAACAAATTCTTGATATGATTCTGTTGAAAGGGGCGAATATTAATTCGCGGGACAGTGAAGGAGGTACTATTTCAGCTTTACAAAGCTGTTCTGATAATAAAGTTTTGTATGCTTATTTAAAATCGAAGGGATTAAAGTAATAGTCTTATTTTTACGCACTGTTTAATAGTAGGCAATGCAACAAATGAGCAATACTATTCCCATCAGGGCTTATCAAAAGTATATTATCCTGTCTGCTTAGCCAATTTATCCATTTTCTTTTGCAAACGTTTCTGTTTAAGCGGGGACAAATAATCAACAAACAATTTTCCCTGCAAATGATCCAGCTCATGCTGAATACAAACAGCCAACAAACCATCAGCATCCATTTCAAATGCTTCGCCCGAACGGTTTAATGCTTTAACACTCACCTGTTCGGCACGTTCAACCTTTGCATAATAAGCGGGCACAGACAAACAACCTTCCTCACTGATTTCTACCCCTTCTTTATGCGTAATCATAGGGTTAATTAAACACAGTGGCTGGTTCTTTTCTTCGGATACATCAATCACAACAATTTGTTTATGTATATCGACCTGTGTTGCAGCCAAGCCAATACCCGGTGCTTCGTACATGGTTTCGAGCATGTCATCGAGTATTTGTCTGATGCTATCATCCACTTTTTCTACGGGGGATGCTTTTTTACGCAAGCGTTTGTCAGGAAAGCGTAAAACGTTTAAAAGAGTCATATTGGTACCATTTTTTCTGTAATTCTTGATTTATTAATATACCGTAAGTCAGAAAACTCGGTATCCTTATCAAGTCTGAGTTATTATTATAACAATAAAGAATAAACAAAAATAAACGAATAAAAATAATTATAAAGAGCAAGGGGTTTTCATGTCTTTCAAGTTTCCACGTTTAGCGTCGTTAAATGCGTCAAAACTATCTTCACAGTTATCAATGTTATCAGTATCAGTACTGACACTCTCGATGTTAGGTGGTTGTAGTTCTATGCCTAGTTCGCAGTCAATATCGTCGAAAGGTTCATCAGAGGTAGCTGTATCAGATGGCCGTGACCCGTATGATGCTTATTACGGTAGTCCAGCGACTAAGGCGTATGATGAGCCACGTTACCGCACAAAGATTGAGCGTAAGGTAATTAAGCCTGTATTTAAAACAACGGCGCCTAAGCGTTATGTTGTTAAAAAAGGCGATACCATGTGGGGCATCTCACAGATGTTTTTGAATAACCCATCGTATTGGCCAGAAATTTGGGATGAGAATCAAAAAGTTAAAAACCCGCATTTAATTTATCCGGGTGATGTACTTCATATTTATCAAGGCGGTCGTCGTCGTATTAAAATGAGTGACGGACGTGTGGTAGAGAAAATGGTGCCGCAAATGCGTATCGAACGTACTGGTAAAGGTGATCCTATTTCTTCTCTTTTACCTTTCTTAGCATGGCCGCGCGTGATTGATGACGATATCATCAAAGAAACGCCTTATATTGTTGATGGTCGTGATGCACATATGCTAATCGAAGAAGGTCAGCGTGTTTACATTAAGAATTTAAACGGTAGTTACAAGCAAGATCGTTATGCTGTTTTCCGTCCGGGAAAAGAATTGCGTGATCCAGCAACTAATACTGTTCTAGGTCGTGAAGTTATTTATAACGGATTTGTGGATATTGCACGTCGTGGCGCAGAAGTAGCAACGGCAGATGTAATCGAAACGAAACGTGAAATACGTCCAGGTGATCGTTTATTTAATATCGAAAACGAAGAGCAATCGTTAAATGCGATTATTCGTAAGCCGACTCACCGAGTACGTGGTGAAATCATTTCATTGTTTGAAGCATCAATGGTGAGTGGTCAAGCACAGGTTGTGACGATTAATAAAGGCAAGCGTCACGGAATGAAGCCAGGTTATATCTTAGGTGTGTATGCACCGGGTAGAACGGTTGATGACCCTTATAAAACGCATAAGCGCAAATACTCATTCTCTCCTGAGACTAAAGTACAAGTGGGTTTACCACCTGAGCGTTCAGCGACAGCGGTTGTATACAAAGTTGAAAACAACTTAAGTTATGCATTGCTAACAAAGTCGAGCCATGCAGTTAGAAATGGTTATAAGATAGGTAATCCGTAAATAGCTATTTCTAAACTTGATTTCATTCAGTTAATATAACTGGATGAAATCCATTAAAGAATTACAACACTGGGTCTCGCTTTTGCGAGTCTCGGGCGTTGGTCCTAAGACCTTTCAAAAACTATTGCTGGCGTTTGCTTCTCCCGAAGCCATTCTTAACGCTAGCAACTCCTCACTTAAAAAAATAGGCATCAGCGATTCTTTGGCTAATGCCATTACTTCTTACGATAAAAATCTTACAGTTCCCGATGTGGAATGGCTCGAAGCGGAAGAAAATCATCATATTATCACGCTTGAATGTGATAAATATCCTGCGTTATTAAAGCAAATCAATAGCCCTCCGCCTTTATTGTATGTACATGGCAATCTATCTATTTTAAATGATCCGCAGTTGGCGGTTGTGGGTAGTCGTAATCCTACTCAAGGGGGTAAAACAACGGCCTATGATTTTGCCCATCATTTAGCTAAAACAGGGCTGTGTATTAGCAGTGGTTTGGCTTTGGGTGTAGATGGGATGGCGCATAAAGGTGCGGTAGATGCGAATGCCCCAACGATTGCAGTTATAGCAACAGGAATAGATCGAGTTTACCCTGCCAAACATCGCCAATTAGCCCATGATATTGTAGAAAAAGGCGCGATAATTTCTGAGTTTCCCATTGGTGTACAAGCAAAGCCAGAAAACTTTCCACGACGAAATCGTATTATTAGTGGTTTAAGCCACGGCACATTAGTGATCGAGGCGGCCTTGCAAAGCGGTTCATTAATTACTGCAAGAACCGCAATGGAACAGGGGAGAGAAGTATTTGCAATCCCAGGTTCTATTCATAATCCATTAGCACGGGGCTGTCATCAGCTTATTCGACAAGGCGCAAAACTGGTAGAAACGGCAGAAGATATTTTGGAAGAAATGGCACCTTTGATTGAGCTAAATAATATAATTAGTCAGCAGCTTAACGTTAATCCAAAAACTGAACAGCTTGGATTAATAGAAAGTGCTGAATCAGATGGTTCGTTAGATAAGGATCAACAACAACTGTTGGAATTAATGGGTTTTGATGCTGTTCCGATAGATGCTTTAGTCGAGCGCGCGAAGCTACCTGTAGAGCAAGTTTCAGCAATGTTATTAATGTTAGAGTTACAAAATTATGTGAGTTCTAGCGGGAACGGCACGTATACCCGTTTAAAGTGACCTTAATAGGCGACCAACAGAGTTACAATTTAGTTCGTTTTATTGTAGAATATACTTTCTAAAGCAGATTGTTGCATCCCCCGTGTAATAGTTTGATAAAGGAAAGTTTAATTAGTTTAAACCTCCTTAGTCAGAGCTTAAGTAAGAGCTTTATTTAGAACCTAGTTTAAAAAACGTATGGCTAATTGAATAGCCTAACCCCTAATACGAGCCCCAATAAAATGAGAGAAAACACTCTGGACGTACTCTTTTATTTGTTTGATAACTACTCCGATGTTGATGACGTTGCTCAAAATCGCGAAGTGCTTCAAGGTTATTTAAAAGATGCAGGTTTCCCCAAAAACCATATAAGTAAAGCATTCGATTGGTTAGAAAGTTTGGCAGATAACGATGTTATTTATATCACCGAACCTCAACCACAAAATATTCGTCACTTTTCAAAATTCGAACATCGTTTGTTGGATGAGAAATGCCAAGGCTACTTAATGTCGTTGGAACAAGCGGGTGTGTTAAGCCACGAAATGCGTGAACGCGCGATTGATCGTATATTAGCATTGGGTGATCGTGAATTTGATTTGGATAGATTAAAGTGGGTGATTCTAATGTTACTACTTAATCAGCCGAATTCAGAAGCCGAATATATTTGGATGGATAGCGTAGCATTAGGTGATGAGGCGATTGTTTATCACTGATCACTAAAGAGTATTTTATATAGGATTTTAAAAGGCGAATGATTAATCATTCGCCTTTTTTATTTATTGAAAATATATAACCAGTCTTGAATGCGTGGATAGGTTGTAGGCTTTAGTCAGGTTTATGTGATTTTTCTTACCCCTTTGGGAAGGGGGGGGGCAGAGGAGGATTTAAGAAGTTGGAAGTAACGACCATTTAAATCTCCCCCAGCCTTTCTTTGTTAAAGAGGGGAGCTAAAAAGCATGAGAAAGTCTATAGTGTTAATCGTTTCATAAGTATTGGCATACACATGTGCCACATTTCCGTACCCTTCCTTTCGACTTCGCTCTGGATAAACCAAGCCCGCTCAGGGAACTACTCAGAAGTAGCTCCCTGAGCGGAATCGAAGGGCGCGGGGAGCATGTAAATACTTTTAGGACAATTAATATTAAAATTTACATCCCTCTATGTTTTTTACTTCTTCTTTGAGGTCTTTGCACGAGAGATATGACGGATTAAATGCGTAATTTCATCAGCTTTTCTTAAAATGAGGTTAATAGGGGGATTCAAGCATTTTAATCCTCCCTATCTCTTGTGCAAAAGCCCCTCTTTATTAGTCTATTTTCTAAGACACTTGATAAAAGATAAGTTAACAGTGTATTGTTGCCCAAATTTTTCATTTAACATTTTTTGGAAATATCTAGGATATGGGAAGATCGCTCGTTATTGTGGAGTCGCCAGCGAAGGCGAAAACCATTAATAAATACCTCGGAAAAGAATTCATTGTTAAATCCAGTGTGGGTCATATTCGTGATCTACCCAAAGGCGGTGGCGGTTCTACCAAGGGTAAAAAGAAAGCCCCGAGCTTGGCACAGCTCACTAAGGGTATGTCGGATGCGAAAAAAGAAGCGTTTAAGAAAAAACGCGATATTAATAATCTCTATCGACGCATGGGCATCAACCCTGAAAAAGGCTGGGATGCACAGTACGAAATTCTCCCCGGCAAAGAAAAAGTCGTTGCCGAACTTCAAAAATTAGCAGCCAAAGGCGATAAAGTCTATCTCGCGACCGATTTGGATAGAGAGGGTGAAGCGATTGCATGGCACTTGCGCGAAGTGATTGGCGGTGATGAGAGTCGTTTTGAACGCGTTACCTTTAATGAAATTACTAAAACTGCCATTCAAGAAGCCTTTAAGAAGCCAGAACAGTTAGATATTGATCGTGTCAACGCACAGCAAGCGCGTCGTTTTCTTGATCGTGTGGTGGGCTTTATGGTTTCGCCGCTACTATGGTCGAAAATTGGGCGTGGACTTTCTGCGGGCCGAGTACAGTCGGTTGCGGTACGTTTAATTGTTGATCGCGAACATGAAATTAATGCGTTTAATCCCGTTGAATTTTGGGATATTTTTGCAGATCTTGCGACAAAGTCAGGCGAAGCATTACGCGTTGAAGTTACCAAAGATAATGGTAATCCATTTAAACCTGTTACTGAAAAACAGGCAATGGAAGCGGTTGGCAAATTAAAATCGGCGGACTATTCATTACTTAAACGTGAAGATCGTGCGACCAGTAGTAAGCCCAAAGCACCTTTTATCACATCGACCCTACAACAAGCAGCAAGTACTCGTTTTGGCTACGGCGTAAAACGCACCATGGGCTTGGCACAACGTTTGTACGAGCGCGGTTACATCACCTATATGCGTACCGATTCAACTAACTTGAGCAAAGATGCGTTGGAAAGCGTGCGCGAGTTAATCGGTAAAAAATAC
>DQUJ01000184.1 GCA_015662325.1 Leucothrix mucor
ATGGGTGTTGTGATGATGGAATACATATTGGCAGGCTCAGGTACTATTCTGATTTTTGGTTTGTTTCTTTGGTTGGTGAGACAAGAAAGAAAAAAAAGTCTGACCCAGATGCTAATAAAAATTACGCTTTCTTTTTTAATCGTAAATATGAAGAAGCAAAACTATAACGTCTTCTCCTTAAAGTCACATAAATCACTAATCAAACACGCCGTGCATTTAGGTGTGCGTGCCACGCAAATATAACGACCATGTAAAATCAGCCAATGGTGCGCATCCACCATAAACTCTTTAGGAATATGGCGTAATAGCTTTTTCTCAACTTCCACTACGTTTTTACCTTTGGCAATGCCTGTTCGATTACTAACACGAAAGATGTGAGTGTCCACCGCCATTGTTGGGTGTCCGAATGCGGTATTGAGTACCACGTTAGCCGTTTTCCGACCGACGCCGGGTAGGGCTTCTAAGGCTTCTCTATTTTCTGGTATTTGTGAGTCATGCAGTTCAATCAACATCTGACAGGTTTTGATGATATTTTTGCCTTTGGTGTTATACAACCCAATGGTTTTGATGTATTCCTTTAAACCTTCTTCTCCTAACGCAAATATAGCTTCTGGCGTATTCGCAATCGGGTAGAGTTTATCGGTGGCTTTGTTAACGCCTTTGTCGGTTGATTGTGCGGATAGGATGACGGCAATCAGTAATTCAAAAGGATTACTGTAGTTTAATTCGGTGGTGGGTTTTGGATTGGCTTCGCGCCAGCGACGAAAAATTTCGAAACGTTTGTCTTTATTCATGAACTTATTCTATCATTTGGCGTGCATACTAATGCACATAAATAAATAGGAGAATGCTATGAAAAAGCAAAAGGCTAAATTAAAAGCCAAACAGCTTCATAAAAGCCGTAACCCTATCGCTAATAGCGCAATCATGCGTAAGGGCGGGGTTCATGAAAAAACGCGTAAGGCGAAACGGCAAAAATTAAAGCGTGAATTACGCGCTACATTGTCGAAAACCTTGTCTAAAATAGAGCCGAAAACATCGGGAAATTATAAGGATCACGTAAGTGATCCTTTTTTGTGTCTGTGCTAAAAGGCGGTCTTAAACTAAAAGGAGGGGCTAATTTAATACTTACGTGCCTTAATTTTACTATCCACCACATTCTTAAGCGCAATCAATAAACCCATCCCTAAAAACGCCCCTGGTGGCAAGATAGCGAGCAGAAAACCCTTGTAGTTATCAAAGACTTGTAAGCTCCAATTATCGGCAATAGAACCGAACATTATTGATACATCGGAGAACAACGTGCCATTTCCAATCAACTCACGCATTGCGCCAAGTGCCATCAATACCAGTGCAAAACCAAGCCCCATCATAAAGCCATCGAGTGCCGCACGATTCATTTTGTTTTTTGATGCGAATGCTTCTGCGCGCCCGATAATTACGCAGTTGGTTACAATCAGTGGAATAAAAATCCCGAGTACACTGTGTAGTTCTGGGGTGATGGCGCTCATGATTAAATCAATTATGGTGACAATAGAGGCGATGACTAAAACATAATACGGGATACGAATTTCTTTTCTAACCCATTTACGGGTAAACGATATGGCAACGTTGGATGCGGTTAGGGTAATAATGGTCGCGATACCTAAACCTAGGCCATTGATGAAGTTTCCAGTAACAGCAAGAAGTGGGCATAGCCCAAGCAGTTGTATTAACCCAGGGTTGTTGTGCCACAGACCGTCCATGATGATTTTGTTGCAATCGGCGCTAGTACAGCTACCCCCTTCAACTTTGGTGCTGACCTCAATGTCGCCAACTGTAGTGTTGCTAACTGTCTCAACCGTCGCCATTATTCTTGTCCTTTCTTAAGGAAGGAGGGGGTGTTGAAAATATCATCCATATGGTCTTGCGCGTACAGTAATGTGGTTCTAACGGCATTTACAATGGCGCGCGGGGTTATGGTTGCACCTGTAAATTGGTCAAAATCACCGCCGTCTTTTTTTACTTGCCAGCCATTAAGCGCTGGATTGTTTAACGATTTTTTATCAAAATCCAGCACCCAGTTACTTTTGCGAGTTTCCATTTTATCACCTAATCCGGGTGTTTCTGCATGCTGTGTGATGCGAACGCCAGAGATACTTAAATCATTGCTATTAATGCCTACAAGTAACGTGATTGCACCACTGTAACCTTTTAGTGTGGTGACTTCAAAAATTGCCGTAACAGGTTTGCCATTGCGCATTGCAAGATACACGGGTGTATCTCTATCAAAACCCGTATCTTGTTTTTTTAGGATGATTTTATTACTAGCAAGATCATTATCGTAACTGTCTTTTGGGGCAATTTCATTGAGTTTTTGAAGAAGAATGCGGGCTTTGTTTTCTGCTATTTTATCTTTAGTCAGTGTATTTGTAGTGGTGATAAACAGCACGCTAATTAAAGCAAAGCCTGCCAGCATCGCACCTGCTTTTCCCATTGCTTCAAAGTGCTTTTTCATTGGTTTTTACTCTGCTTCTTACCCTTCTTTTTAGCGCTGATTGAAGGTTTATTAAGTAAAGAGTCATGCCCCATTACTCTGGGTTGTGTGTAGTAATCAATCATCGGCACCGCCATATTCATAATCAACACCGAAAATGCAACAGCATCGGGGTAGTTACCCCATGTGCGAATAATATAAATGAAGAATCCAATGCTGGACGCGTAAAATAACTTGCCCAGTGGTGTGGTGCTGGCGGAGACTGGGTCGGTTGCTATAAAAAATGCTGCCAACATGGTTGCGCCACCGAATAGATGCAGAAAAGGGGAGGCAAAATTTTCAGGAGAATATAAATAAGCGATACTTGAAATAGCGGTTAATGAGGCAAGTAGTGCCACAGGAATTTGCCAGTGAATGACTTTTTTGTAGATTAACCAAAGTCCGCCGATTAAGAACCCCATACTGCTCCAAAGCCAGGTGTTACTACTGGCATCTTTTAAGTACGATTGTTGAATAATATCGCTGTAGGAAGTGCCTGCACGTAAGCCTGTTTTAACTTCATCCAGTGGGGTTGCCATTGTGATTGCATCCCAATCGGGCGTGATGCTAGAACCAAAAACTATTTTTAGGCTGTCAACAAAACCATAGGTCTGGTTTGTAAAAGGTGTCGCTTGAAGCCATTGACTCATCTCTAACGGAAACGAAACAATAAGGGCCGCAAAGCCCACCATGGCAGGGTTGAATGGGTTGTAGCCTAATCCACCGTAGAGATGTTTGGCAATGATAATAGCAAAGAATATACCCGTTAAAATCAGCCACCAAGGCGCTAACGGAGGTAAACTAAGTGCCAATAACCAAGCAGTTACGATGGCGCTGAGGTCACTTAAAAATGGCATGATCGGGCGTTTACGAATGCGTAATGCGAGTGCTTCTAAGCTCACTGCAAATAGCACGGAAAAGATTATATTAAATAAAATACCCCAGCCGTAGAAATAAAACATTACCAATGTGCCAGGGATTAACGCCAGCAATACTTGTAGCATCATGCTATTGATATTGTTACTGCTGTTGAAAAAGGGCGATGTGTTGGTTTTAAATTGCATTTAATAATTCTGTTTGAGTAATTTTAACCACAGAGGACACGGAGATCACAGAGGTAAATATTAATAACTCTGTGCTTAGGTGATTTTTTTCAGTCGCCATACTCTCGTGTAAAGATCTCATATTATTTTGTTTCTTCTTTTTTAGTTTCTTTGTCTTTTTCTATCTTTGCTTTTTTTGCTTTTGCGCGCGCCATCGCCGCTTTTATAGCATCTGCCTTTGCATCGGTTTCATTGTCAGGTTCGCCTGATTCGCTTTTTGCTTTAGCGGCAGCGGCTTTCTTCTTTTGCAGGGCGGCTTTATGGGCGGCACGTTTCTCTTCTCGTTCGCGTTTATCCCGCTCTTTTCTAAACAATAAAAATTCGTGGCGCTCACGTGCTTGATCGGCTTTTTGCTGATCTTGTTGTTGTTCTCGTATTTCATTTTTGGCAAAACGATAATAATCGACCAGCGGAATATGGCTGGGGCAAACGTAGCTACAACAACCACATTCAATACAATCTTTTAAATTATGTGCCTCTGCTCTGGGGAAATCTTTAGCGCGAATATGCCAGTACATTTGTTGGGGTAATAAATTAACAGGGCAAACATCCATACATTTACTACAACGAATGCAGGGCATAGTGGGTTGATCCGCATAGGATGAATTCGATTCTGCCAACGCCGTACTGGAAATAAACAAAGCACAGTTAGTGGCTTTAATAATGGGCGCATTATCATCGTTTAATGCAAATCCCATCATCGGGCCGCCCATAATTAAATGGTCTGCCATTTTGGTATAACCGCCTGCTTGTTCTGCTAAGTAAGAAAAGGGCGTACCGATTAAGGTTTCAAAATTTTGTGGGTGTTGAATGCCATTTCCTGTCACCGTGGTAATACGAGAAATAACGGGTATGCCTTTAATAACTGCTTCATAAATACTGTAAATCGTACCAATATTTTGCCCTAAAATACCCGTGTTAACCGAACGTGTGCCTGCAGGAATCTCGATACCCGTTAGAATTTTAGTGAGCTGTTTAATATCGCCGCTGGGGTAAATAGTCGGCACACTAACAACATTAATATTGGCATCATCTTTACACGCTTGTTGCATTGCCAAAATCGCTTCTGGTTTATTATCTTCTATGCCGATTAAGCATTCTGTTGGCTTTACCAGATGTTGCACGATACGAATCCCCGCAACAATCTCATCGCTACGTTCGCGCATTAAGCGATCATCGCAGGTAATAAAAGGCTCGCATTCTGCGGCGTTGATAATAAAGGTATCAATTCTTGATTTATTCGCGCCTGCCATTTTAACTGCGGTAGGGAAAACTGCGCCACCCAAGCCAACAACACCTGCTTGCTGAATACGATCGACTATTATTTCAGGTTTTAAGGATGTGTAATCAGCAAGTGGCTCAAGTTTGTTTTCATCATCCAACCCTTTATCTTTACCATCGGTGTCAATAATAATACACAGTTCCGCAAGATTGGACGGGTGTGGTTGAGAATGATCTTCAATGGCGCTGATAACACCAGAACTTGGCGCATGAATATTGGCACTGATTTTATCGTGCATCGCGATTGCGATTAACTGCTCTTTTAAAACCTTATCACCTACGGCTACAACGGGTTCTGCAGGCGCGCCCGTGTGTTGTTGTAACGATAATATAAGTTGCGCGGGGATGCCTGCATCCTTTATTGGGAGCGCTGTCGATTCATCTTTATGAAAAGGCGGGTGAACGCCACCGTGAATCTGCGTGAGCTGTCTCATGCCGCATCCTCGGTTTTTTCTGAATTAATCGGTATGGGAATAATCGGGTAGTTTTTTTCTGTGCGAATGGGTTCTTTCCACTTCCAGTTTTTGGATGTGGTTTTGATTGGCAACATCACAATGCAATCAACGGGGCAGGGTGGTAAACATAATTCACAGCCCGTACATTCCGATTCGATGACGGTGTGCATATGTTTCGCCGCGCCTGCAATCGCATCCACAGGGCAAGCCTGAATACATAATGTGCAACCAATACAGTCTTTTTCGATAATCACCGCAACTTCGGGTTGATCTGCTTGATCGGCATGAAGCTCTTCATCAAGATCGAGTGGCTCGACATCTAATAAATCAGCCAGTGCTAGCATGGTTGTTTCGCCACCTGGGGGGCAGAGGTTAATTTGTGCCTCACCTTTTGCAATGGCTTCTGCATACGGGCGACAACCCGCATAACTACATTGCCCGCACTGTGTTTGCGGTAGTAGGTTATCAACCTGATCGGTTAATGGATCGCCTTCTACTTTAAAACGCACCGACGCGTAGCCCAGCACCATTCCGAAGAAGGCTGCTAGCCCGACTAATACGGCGATTGCAATTAAGACAGTGGTTAACATTATGACGCTTTAATCAACCCCGTAAAGCCCATAAACGCGAGCGCCATTAAACCTGCGGTAATCATGCCAATGGCGCTACCTTGAAATGCTTCGGGCACATCCGATGCCGCTAATCGTTCGCGCATGGCGGCGAATAATACTAATACCAGCGTAAAACCAAGCGCAGAACCAAAGCCGTATAAAGCAGATTCTATAAAGCCATTCGATTGTTGAACATTCAGTAGTGCAACGCCTAATACCGCACAGTTAGTTGTGATTAACGGTAAATAAATCCCCAATACATTATGTAATAAAGGACTGGTTTTGTGAATGACAAGCTCGGTAAAGCCAACAATAGCGGCGATTACCAGAATAAAGCTGATAGTACGAAGGTATTCAAGATCAAATGGGCCGAGTAAGTATTCATGTATAAGAAAACTACAAATAGATGAAAGTGTGAGTACAAATGTAGTCGCTAGCCCCATACCCATTGCGGTTTCTAGTTTTCGAGAAACACCCATAAATGGACACAGCCCAAGAAATTGGGCAAGGACGATATTGTTCACCCAAACAGTACCAATAATGATGAGTAGGTATTCAGTCATAGTTACTAAATCAGTTGCAAGGTAATTTTGTCAAAATTAAAGCCCGTATTTTGCCATAGGGTGATAGCTTAACCTAGCTCATTTTGAGTGCTGATGATATAAATCATACTAAAACTGTTGGTTATTATAGTTAGCGACGAAATAAAGGTGTGTTTTATGGATTGATTGAAGTAATTATTATCGCCTATATTAAAAATTAACTGGCTATAAATAAGGGTTTAGGGGGCTAATTAAGAAACTTTCAGTTGGATTATTAATATTTATATTGAACTTTAAGTAGATTCACATATACTAACGCACATCCTATTCAACGCAATCCTGCTAATGGGTATTTAAGCAGAGCATTGGGAATAGGTGTTATACCCTCCTAGCGGTTGGCGCCCCAGAGATGGGGCGTCCTTTTTAGTGAGCTTACCGTTTTGTTTCACAAAAACGGATAACTTAATTATGCCAAAGCTTAGGACTAGCTCGCCACAGGCTACACTAGACCTTACGCGTGTATCAGTGAACTCTCAGTTTACTACATTCTCAAAAAAACCAACCACCCAAACCTAATAAGTAATATTCAAAGCTACGTGTTTACTAGCTAACCAACCCAGTGCATTATTGAAACCACTTCCTATACGACGTGTCATTCTCCAACTAAAAGCAGAAATTTCAGCCTGCCTTTTTTCGTCATCAAGCAATCAAAACCTCATTTAATCAGATTTTCCTTAAGGTCATTCGCCTAAGTTTTAAATACAGGCTAGTCTTAGATCATGACAATAAGCGTTTTCGATCTTTTTAAAATTGGCATTGGCCCCTCTAGCTCCCATACCGTTGGCCCAATGGTGGCTGCCCGACAGTTTGCGGAAGGTTTATCAACTGAGAACCACCTGAATAAAACAGCCCGCATTGAAGTGTCATTATTTGGCTCGCTCGGTGCAACAGGTAAAGGACATGGCAGCGATAAAGCCGTTTTTCTGGGCTTACTAGGTGAATACCCCGAGTCAGTTATTGTTGAAAATATTGCTGATCAACTCAAGCAGATTCGCTCTAGTAATACTTTGAACTTAGTCGGGCAAAAAACAATTAAGTTTGATGAGTCAACTGATCTTGTTTTTTATCGTAAAAAAAGCTTACCTTTTCATGCCAATGGTATGACGTTTAAAGCCTTTGATGATCAAGCTAAACTACTCAGTGAAAAAAATTACTACTCCGTTGGTGGAGGTTTCATTATTAATGAGGAGCAGATACCGAATGAGTCAGAGGGAGCTGCTTCCATTGATCCCATCGTTCAAGAACAAAAGCCACAGCCTTATACCTTTAATACGGCTGATGAATTATTAGTGCATTGTCAGCAACAACAAATATCAATCAGTGAAATTATGTTGCGTAATGAAGAAGTATGGCGAACGCGTGATGAAATCTTCTCGCAATTACTCACCATCTGGCATGAAATGGAAGCCTGTGTTAAAAACGGCTGTAAGAATACGGGCGTGCTTCCAGGCGGCCTTAAAGTAGAACGACGCGCCGCAAAGCTTTATCAATCACTCAACAACCACGAATCGCACGACTTATTTAATCAAGGCAATATGGATTGGGTTAATCTCTATGCGTTGGCGGTGAATGAAGAAAATGCGGCGGGCGGGCGCGTAGTCACAGCACCAACCAACGGCGCCGCAGGGATTATCCCTGCTGTGATGCATTATTTTAAAAACTTTCGCTCAGCACACGAATCAATGGGTGATGAGGACGAATGCATAGTTCGTTTTTTATTAGCGGCAGGCGCAATTGGACTTTTAATCAAACAAAATGCGTCTATTTCTGGTGCTGAAGTGGGTTGCCAAGGCGAAGTGGGTTCTGCCTGCGCGATGGCGGCAGCAGGCTTAACTGAAGTGTTGGGTGGCACACCAGAACAAGTCGAAAATGCCGCTGAAATTGGCATTGAACATAACCTTGGATTAACCTGTGACCCTATTGGTGGTCTGGTACAAGTGCCGTGTATAGAGCGAAATGCAATGGGCGCGGTCAAAGCGATTAATGCATCCCGCCTAGCCTTGCGGGGTGATGGCGTTCATTATGTATCACTCGATAATGTCATCGCAACCATGCGTGAAACGGGCAAAGATATGATGACTAAGTACAAAGAAACAGCTCGCGGCGGTTTGGCTATTCAAGTGATAGAGATACCTGTCAATATTGTTGAATGCTGATCACGTTTTCATTGCAATTATTAAAGGTCTTTGAGTCATTTTTTAAAGCTTTTTTTGGCTGAGTTTTCCATTTTATTTTATAAACCTTTCTGTTTTATTGACATTGCCAAGTA
>DQUJ01000017.1 GCA_015662325.1 Leucothrix mucor
CACTTCATTATTTCTTTATCTCTTTAAAAACATCTGAAAACATCTTTTTTGACATTATCTGCCAAACAGATCTAGGCACTTCTTTAAAGGTGTCTAAAAAACGCTTATCGCTTAAATCAGAGCCTTCAACCACACGAATTTGGATTAAACGAATGTTTTTCGGAAACTGCTTATAAATATCGGCATACACTTCAGGGTCATGCTCGCCACTATCGCCAATTAAAATGAATTTATGTTGGGGGTAGCGCTCAATAATCTGTTTAATTTGCTTGGTTTTATATTCTACCGATGATTGTAAAAACTTAATTAGGCTAGCATCTTTTAAACGAAAATCACGCAATGAAACAGTCCCTTGCGGGTAATGCTTGTCCATAAATGGCTTAAGACTGGGGTAAAGTTGCCACGGCGATGCAGATACATAATGAAAGTAAGCACCCTGCTCCTTTAGCTTTTTATAATAATCAGGAAAGCTTTCTGTCACACGATAGGGTTCTACAAACGTGTTTTTGATGAGTGCTTTTTTATCCAATACGTTGCTAATTTTTATAGTGTCGTCTATATCTGAAATAACGGAAAAACCCGTTGCTGGAATGAGCTGTACCTGCCCCTCTAAGTCAAAATTTTCTAGATGAGCTTCTTGCGCAGTTGATGCTTTAGGAAGAAAGGATAGCCACTCGCCTGATCTAATATGAGCTCTTTTTACAGAAGCATTGTCTAGTGATAAATTCGTTTTAGCGTGACCATTCTCTTTTGTTAAGCTGAGATTCCCTAGCTTTCCCGCAAGATTAATTTGCAGTTTTTTATTGGACTCGTTATCGACTAAAAACCATCGCAATCGTTGCTTAAATAACAGTGAATCAGCCTGCTCTTCAGAAACACCCATGCCCTCGATTATTTCGGACAACGCTTTTTGGGTGATGATACGGCTTAAATCATTATCTTTATGTTCAAAAACCCAATGATGAATCGGTACATTCCATGAACCATCTGCTTGTTGATTTGCAGAGGTAGGAAAGAAGAAAACACTTTCGTCTTGCTGTAGCGGACGACCACTACAAGCGGATAACTGTAAAAAGCTAATTCCAAGTAAAAGCCCAGATAATAGTCGGGCAAATAGCATCATGAATGCTGCTTTCATCGACTATAAACCACTTTTCCCTTTACCCATGTTTTAACTGTTTTCCCATTAAAACCCCAGCCACCAAAGGGTGTGTTTTTACCTTTGCTAACTAATTTATTAATATCTAGTTGCCAAAAATCTTGTGGGTCAAATAAGCTCAAATCAGCAAATTCTCCCGCGCTTAATGTGCCGCTTTGTAATCCCGCAATCTGCGATGGATTATGAGTAACAAACGATAAGGCCTGCGCTTCATTTAGCAAACCTTCTTCTACCAAACGCATCATCAATGGCAACAGGGTTTCTAAGCCAGAAATCCCAGGGCTGGTTTCTTCAAAAGGGGCTAATTTTGCATCCACTTCGTGCGGTTGATGATCAGAACATACTGCATCAATCACGCCGTCGCTTAATGCTTGCCTTAACGCATCTTGATCACGTTGCGTGCGCAACGGGGGCGACACATGGCAGAGTGGATTGTAATCACTCGCATCCATTTCGGTTAAGAAAAGCTGGTGTGCGGCGACATCTGCCGTCACGGGCAAGCCGCCTTCTTTTGCTAATGCGATTAGATGAACACCTTCAGCACTGGAAAGTCGGCAGAAATGAACTGGCACCTGCGTCTGCGCAACCAAGGTCAATATCTGGGAAATTGCCGCTGTTTCTGCCGCAACAGGAATTTCAGGTAAACCTAAACGGGTTGCTAGCGCTCCTTCGTTCATACCACCCGCGCTCATCAATGAATTTTCGAACGGATGCAAAAATAAAGGCAACTCAAATGTTGCGGCATATTCCATTGCTTTTCGCAAAGTGGCTAAGTCTTGAATCGGCTCTCGCCCCTGACTCACGCCAACGCAATCAACGTATTTTAAACTTCCCATGTGGCTGAGTTGTTTGCCTTGTAACTTTTCGGTCAATGCACCAATCACGCTCACGCGCGCAAAGCCTGCTTGTTTTGCTTTATTGCGAATTAATTTAACCGTTGCGCTGCTATCAATCGGCGAGTCTGCCTCTGGCATTGTGCAAACGCGTGTAATACCCGCGCTGACTGCCGCATAGGTTTCATTCATAATACGTGTTTTGTTTTCTTGCCCAGGCTCACGCAAATAAACACTAAGATCAATTAAGCCCGGCAACACCCATAAATCGGTCGCATCAATTTCTTTATCTGCTTTAAAATCAGCTGGAATATAATTTCCCACCGCTAAAATTTTGCGCTTACCCAGTGCAATATCACACACTGTGTCTATATTGTTTGCAGGGTCGATTACTCTGCCATTTTTGATCAGGGTTGTTTTATTTTTCATGTTGCAACCACTCCTGCGCCCATCACCATCGACATAATGGCCATACGCACAGCAATACCATTGGTGACTTGTTGCATAATCACCGATTGTGGCCCATCGGCAACGGCAGAATCTATTTCTACACCACGATTGGCAGGGCCGGGGTGCATCACAATAGCATCAGGTTTAGCTAAATTTAAGCGCTCTTCAGTTAAGCCGTAACGTGCATAATATTCTCTCACCGAAGGCAACAGCGCACTGTTCATGCGCTCATGCTGTAAACGCAACATAATTACAACATCGACACCTTTTAAGCCTTTTTCTATATCGGTATAAACGCTAACACCCATATCTTCGATACCCTGTGGCATCAATGTTTTAGGTGCAATTAGGCGAATCTCACCCGTACACAATGTGGTCAACGCGTGAATTTGCGAACGCGCCACACGCGAATGCTTAATATCGCCGACGATCGCAACTTTTAGCGGCGTAAAATCACCTTTATGCTGACGAATCGTCAACATATCCAGCATGGCCTGTGTTGGATGTGCGTGCCTGCCATCACCTGCGTTTAGCACGCTGATATGTGGCGCACAATATCGTGCAATAAAGTGTGCCGCGCCACTGCTTGAGTGGCGTACCACGAACATATCGCAGTTCATTGCCTCTAAATTACGGATCGTATCCAGCAAACTTTCGCCTTTCGTAGCGGCAGAGTTTCGAATGTCGAGGTTGATAAGGTCAGCCGATAAACGTTTAGCCGCAAGCTCAAAGGTAGTACGCGTTCGGGTAGAATTTTCAAAAAACAAATTCATCACGGTTTTACCGCGAAGCAGTGGCAGCTTGTTTTGTGTAATGTTAGGAAGATTTAGGATTTGATCGGCGCGATCAAGAATTTCTGTCAATAACAAAGGTGGCAAACCTTCAATGGTTAGAAAATGCCGAAGCTTACCCTCGTCTGTTAATTGTATAGATGATGGTAAAGGACCGGGAGTAAGCTCCCTTGTTGATTGTGAATTTTTATTGCTCACTTATTTTTCATCACGATGAATTATATCTAACGTTAGTTTTCCGTCTTGTTCTTCGATACGACAATACTTGTCTGCATCTAACTTCTCCCGAGTGCCAACAATCTGTGCTTCTATTGGCAATTCGCGAGCGCCTGTTCTATCCATTAAAACCGCCAGCGTGATGCTTGCTGGGCGACCGTAATCGAATAATTCATTCATTGCGGCGCGAATCGTGCGCCCAGTATACAACACATCATCGACTAAAATAATATGTTTGTTTTCCAAGTCAAACGGAAGTTGAGAGGGTTTTGTTTGCGGGTGTAAACCGATACGACTAAAATCATCGCGATAAAAACTGCTGTTTAATGCGCCTAGAGGCTCTTCTATTTTGAGCATTTCATGCAAGCGTTTGGCCACCAAAAAACCCGCCGAATGAATCCCGACCATTACGGGTTCTTTAATTTCCGATTGCTTCATAAACGTCTGCAAATCCTTGCTTACGTTATCTAACAACTTGTCGATATTAAACTTATTCTTCATGAATTTCTTATCACATTAACTATTTTATTTTTAGTTATCATAGTGTTGCATAGCCCTTCCTAGCCATCCAGTTTTCTAAAATAATCGCTGCTGCCAGCTTATCCACTTCTTCTTTTTGCACTTTCTTTTTACGCCCCGATTGACGTAACTGCTTTAATCGTTGCGCCGCTTCGATAGACGTAAATTGCTCATTCTCTTGATCAACAGGTAAATTGTAGCGCCCATTTAATTGATTACAAAAGCGCGTGATACGTTTTGTTAGTGGGCTTTCGCTGCCATCAAGTTCAGTTGGCATTCCTACCACTAACTGTTCAGGTCGCCATTCATTCACTAGTCGGCTGATTCCTTCCCAGTCGGGCTTTTCATCGGTGCTAAATAACACCGTTTCTGGCGAGGCACTGCCCGTAAGCGTATTGCCCACTGCTACGCCCGTGCGTTTTAATCCAAAATCAAATGCGATGACAGTAGACATTTTAAGCTTTGCGCCTGAATAGTTCCCCCTCCCCAACCCTCCCCTTGCTAAGAGGAGGGAGTAAACACCATTTACAGTTAAGCATGACCTGCCGTATGGCTAATTAAATTCACATCAAAACCCAAGGTATCAATTGCACTATTCCAGCGTTTCTCGTAAGGCGTATCAAACAAAATTTTGTTAGTGCTGGCACAATTCAACCACGCATTATCTAACACTTCTTGTTCTATTTGCCCTGCCGTCCAACTGGCACAGCCCAGTACTAATAAATAGTTATCAGGCCCCTCGCCTTTAGCAATATCAAATAAAATATCGCGCGATGCGGTCACGGCTAAGTCACCATTTATTGTTAAGGTGTTCTCCCATGTTTTTTTGGAATCATCGGCGTTTAAAACCGTATCATGAATCACAAAACCTTGGTCTGGTTGCACAGGCCCGCCTTTTAATGCGATTTCACCTTTCATATTAGCACTTTGCGTTTCTATATGAAGCTGGTCAAATAACTCATCAAGTGTAATTTGGATAGGGCGATTGATGGTTAAACCGAAACAGCCCTCTTCATTATGTTGGCAGATTAAGGTAACGGTTTTCTTAAATGTGGGGTCGCCCATTGCTGGCATAGCAATCAATAATTGGCTTTGAAGATAACTAGTCGCGTCTTCTTTTGATTCGTTCTTAGGTTCTTGTTGCTCAGTGCTTTTCATTGATTTCTCATTGAGATTATTAAAACCATCATTTTGAGTAGAAAACGCCCTGCCCCCCTTTCTTTTGAAAAACCATCGTCCGTGTAATATTTAAACGATCATATTTCTCACGAATGTCTTTAGGCAATGGCTCATAAGGGGCAGCCAATTTAATAATTCTTAATGCAGCTTTATCTAATATTTTAGAACCCGATGAAACTGATACCTGCATTTCAGTCACGCGTCCACCACGGTCTAATGTTGCATTAACAATCAGTGTTCCACTTAAATTTAATTGTATCGCTTGTTGAGGAAAATTGATATTACCAATTCTTTCCAGCTTTTTAGACCAATTATGGATATATTCGGCTTCTACTGCGCTCTTCGCACTTAAAGAATCAAGGAAGTGAATCCGTGGGCGTTTCGCATAACGCTCTTCTTGTTGGCTCATTTCTGCCATCAGTTGCGCAATCACATCGGTTTGTTCAGACACATCTTTATCGAACTGTTTAGGATCTATCACCTCTTCTTTTTCAGGTAGTTTTTCTACGCGTTTATTGGTTTTTCCTTTTGTAGTTAATACTTGTGGTTTTAACTTTGGCACAATATCGGGCGTGCTTTTTTCTGATTTAATCAGCTCATCGCCGTTTTCATTATTAGGATTTTTTGATGCAAACGGACTGGTTAAACGTGATTTTTCTTTTTTAGAACCCGCACCTTGTTGATTCGCATTGGCTATAAAATCCGCTTCTTTAATAAGTTTATCTGTCTGCGTGTTGACGACTGTAATATCTAACTGAGGCGCATGACGCACTGCATTGGCATCGGGCCAACCAAAACCTACGCCAAAACCTACAAACGCATGTATTGCCAAAGAAACAGGAACCGTTAAGGCGAATGGTGTTTCTTTCAGTAAAGATGCATGGATTAAAGACATATAGATAAAACTATTTATTATTATTTAGATAGTCTTAATAGTAACACTGCCAAGCTTAAAGCTGGATGAATAACATTACTCTAAACCAACCCTTTAGATGCCTCCTCATAGGCTTCACCCGCTTCCATCCAATCCATCTCAACTGTCTCTAAGGATTTATCAATCACGCTTTTATCAATAAGCAGTTTCTTAAGTTTCTCTTTATTTTCATCAAGATAAATATCAGCATCTGCCAGCTCGCCTTCTAACTCATCTTTCTTTTGCGTTAATTCATCCAGTTGTTTTTCTAGTTTTTTCAATTTATTACTTAAGGGTTGTAATTGTTTTCGTCTTTCTGCATCTAATTGGCGTTGTTCTTTACGGCTTAATGTTTGACTTTCTGGTGCTTGAGGCGCATCACCCATTTCTGTGCTTTTAATAAAGTCAGCAATATATTTAGCATAATCATCTAAATCACCATCGAATGCTTCTGCTTTCGTATCATGCACAATCACTAACTCATCGGTGACTGTTTTTAATAAATGCCGGTCATGCGATACAATCACCATTGCGCCAGTAAAACCTTGCAGTGCCACACTTAAGGCATGACGCATTTGTAAATCTAAATGATTGGTTGGCTCATCCAACAATAATAAGTTTGGCTTTTTATACACCAAGAACGCCAATACTAAACGGGCTTTTTCCCCCCCCGAAAAGGGCTTAACAGGCTCGTCTACGCGTGCACCTTGAAAACCAAAGCCCCCTAAATAATTACGCAAATCTTGCTCTCTGGCGAGGTTGTCGCTATTGGTATCTTTATCAACGGCTCTTAACTGTTCTAACGCCGATTGATCAAGATTGAGCTGTTCTAATTGATGCTGTGCAAAATAACCAATTTTAATATCTTGCGCCTGCCATGATTCGCCCGATAGAGATGCTAGCTCACCCGCTAAAAACTTAATAAATGTGGATTTACCCGCGCCGTTAGGGCCAATTAAACCAATACGTTGCCCTGGCATGAGCTGCATTTTCAAGTCTTTAACAATCACCGTATCGCCATAACCGATTGATGCATCGACCACATTTAATAAACGTTCGGGTAATTTAACGGGATCAAAAAAGCTAAAATTAAACGGCGAATCAACCTGCGCGGCAGAAATTTCTTCCATCCGATCCAGTGCTTTTAAACGGCTTTGCGCTTGCTTGGCTTTAGTTGCTTGGGCGCGAAAACGATCCACGTATTTTTGCATGTGGGCACGTTCACGTTGCTGTTTTTCATACGCACTTTGTTGTTGCGCTAAACGCTCTGCACGTATTTTTTCGAATGCGGAATAATTTCCGCTATACAACAACAGCTTTGAATTTTCTATGTGGGCGATATGTTTAACCACCGCATCTAAAAACTCTCGATCATGTGAAATTAAAACCAACGTTCCTGCGTATTGAATCAACCAATCCTGCAACCAAATTACCGCATCTAAATCCAGATGATTGGTTGGCTCATCCAGCAACAATAAATCAGATCGACACATTAGTGCCTGCGCCAAATTCAAGCGCATCCGCCATCCGCCCGAAAAACTATTCACTGCATTGTTAATTTGCTCGGCAGAAAATCCCAGACCATGAAGCAACGTTGCCGCCCTGCTCTCGGTGGTATAACCATCAATCGCTTCCAACTGCCCATGCAATTCGCCTAGGTGAGCACCCTCGGCAGTCTCTAATTGTTTATGTAATTCGATATATTCAGTATCACCCTGCAACACATATTCAAGCGCCGTCATATCTGAAGACGGCGTTTCCTGCGCAACATGAGCAACCACCCAGTTTGGAGGAATACTAACCTCACCTTCATCCTGCCCAAGTTCGCCACGCAACATTGCAAACAAGCTGGATTTGCCCGTGCCGTTCGCGCCCGTCAAGCCGACTTTATAAGCAGGGTGAATACTGATTGAAACATCAGATAAGAGTTTTTGAGAGCCACGGCGTAGCGTGACATCGGAGAGAACAATCATTATTAAATAAGAAAATTTGTTAAAAAGTGGTTTACCTTTCTATATCGACAAAATCGCCTGACGATAATATTGCAACTCTTCAATCGACTCTAAAATATCATCCATTGCTAAATGCGCGCCTTTTTTAGTATAACCATCCAGCACTTCTGGCTTCCAGCGCGCCGCGAGTTCTTTTAGCGTACTCACATCTAAATTACGATAATGAAAAAAATCTTCTAATATCGGCATCTCGCGTGCCATAAAACGGCGATCTTGGCAGATGCTATTGCCACACATGGGGGATGCACCTTTAGGCACGTATTGCTCTAAAAACTGAATGGTTTCTGCTTCTGCTTGCGCCATCGTGTAGTTACTTTCTTTTACGCGCTTGATTAAACCAGAACTGCCATGATGACTTTGATTCCATTCGTCCATCCCATCCAGCACGCTGTCTGACTGGTGTATTGCTATCACAGGACCTTCTGCTAATTTGTTTAAATCTTTGTCGGTAACAACAGTCGCTATTTCGATAATGACATCGTTAACGGTATCTAAACCCGTCATTTCCAGATCAATCCAAATGAGATTATTTTTGTTTTGGCTCATGGGTTATACTTCCACGCTGTAATTAATTAAAGGAGACCTTTGCACGAGAGTATGGCGAGAGTAAAAATTGCGTAATTTTTCCTGTTTTTCTTAAAATGAGGGTAATAGCAGGGCTATTGACCTAGTTTTTAAGGAAATCAGGAAGAATTTAAGCATTTTTAATCCGTCATATCTCTCGTGCAAAGATCTCTAAAGGTATTCTAATAGCAAATGCACATTTTTACTTGGATTTTTATTATAATGGTCATTGCCACTACAGGCATGCAACTATGGCTATCTTTACGACAAAGCAAGCATGTGATGGATCATCGCGCTTCTGTACCAGATGAGTTTTCAGATAAGATCACCCTAGAAGAACATCAAAAAGCGGCAGATTACACCAAAACCAAAGGCGGCTTTGGGCGAGCCCAGCTTTTATTTGGCACAGTGATGCTACTTTTCTGGACACTCGGCGGCGGTTTACAATGGCTCGATCTGTTTGTGCGCTCATTTGAATGGGGCCATTTAACCACAGGCGTTGCAGTTTTAATCGGCTTTTCTTTAATCTCTAGTTTGATTGATTTACCCGCTTCTTTATACCAAACCTTTGTTATCGAAGAAAAATTTGGGTTTAATAAAACCACGCTCGGTGTATTTTTCGTTGATATGATCAAAGGCGCAGTGCTCTCTATAGTGATCGGCATTCCACTGATTTTATTAGTTTTATGGCTAATGGAATCGGCTGGTGATCTTTGGTGGTTATACGCTTGGGTGGCTTTAACTGCTTTTTCTATATTAATGATGTGGGCTTATCCTAAATTTATCGCGCCTATTTTTAATAAATTTAAACCACTCGAAGAAGGCGAAGTCCTCAATCGTTTAACCAGCTTACTGGAACGCACTGGCTTTAATTCTGATGGCGTTTTTATTATGGATGGCTCTAAACGTTCCAGCCACGGTAATGCTTATTTCACAGGTTTTGGTAAAACCAAACGCATTGTGTTTTTTGATACGTTATTAAAGCACTTAACACCGACACAGGTTGAGGCTGTTTTGGCGCATGAACTCGGGCATTTTAAACGCAAGCACGTTTTAAAAGGCATGATCGTTTCAATCACTATGACCTTTATTGGCTTTGCGGTACTCGCATGGCTAATGAAGCAAGATTGGTTTTACAGTGCGCTGGGTATTCAACAGTCTTCAACCTATATGGCGTTGATTTTATTCATGATGGTGAGCCCTCCGTTCACCTTCTTTATCGGTCCATTAATGGCACGCTGGTCGCGTAAACATGAGTTTGAAGCCGATGAATTTGCAGCCCAACAATCAGATGCTGGGGAACTTATCAGTGCATTGGTTAGTCTATATAAAAAGAACGCGGGAACGTTAACGCCAGATCCATTGTATTCGGCATTTTATGATTCCCATCCACCAGCTTCTATTCGTATTGCGCATTTAAAGCAGGTACAATAAAGCAGGACTAATGAAAGGAAGATAGACAATGAAAATATTAAACAAATTTATTTTAACGTTAAGCGTATTACTAAGCAGTGCTTTTATGAGTAACGTAGCACTCGCAGGCGATGTCGCAAACGGCAAAAAACTCTTCACAGAATCAAAATGCAATCAATGTCACGGCACTGAGGTTTTTACTAAAAAAGACCGCAAAGTAACTAGCTTACCTATGTTAGAAAAGAAGGTACGTCTTTGTGACTCAAACCTAAGCACTAACTGGTTTGATGATGACATCATTGATGTGACGGCATATCTTAATAAGCAATACTACAAATTTTAAGATGATTAACTCTTGAGCAAAAAACTCAGCACCGGACGGGTCGTCATCCGTTTCGGTGCTGAACTTCTCGTCGAAAATCCCGAAGATCCCGCACTCCCCCCTATTCGCTGTACCGCTAAACGTAAATTCGACACCATTGTGTGTGGCGACCTTATTACGTGGCATCCAAACGAACACGGCAACGCAACCGTTGTTGATTTATTACCCCGAAAAAATGCACTAACACGCCCCGGTTATCGTAATCGTCCGCGCACAATCGCGTCTAATATCGACCAGCTTGTGATTGTTAATTCTTGGCTTCCAGAAACCTCGTGGGATTTAGTCGATCGCTACCTTATTGCCGCTAATCAACTGCAAGCAGACGCTATTATTGTGATGAATAAAAGTGATCTTGCCGATAAACACGCTACCGATGCGGATTGGCAATCAATGAAAATATACGAACAACTCGGCTATCCTGTATTACACATTAATGCGATTAGTGGCAAAGACGGCGAAGGCATTCAAGAGCTGTTAGCACTAATGAGCAATAAAACCAGTATTTTCAGTGGTCGCTCCGGCGTAGGAAAATCATCTATTGCGAACCAACTACTACCTGATATTGATATTACCGTGGGCATTATTTCAAATGCCGGCGAAGGCAAACATACCACCACCACAGCAACGCTCTACCAACTGCCTGATCACAGTCACAACAAAGGCTATTTAATTGATTCTCCCGGTGTTCGTGATTACGCACTCGGCGATATAAGCCCGCAAACACTCAGTGAAGGCTATATTGAAATTTATGAACACGCCTTACAATGCCGTTTTAATAACTGCACCCATGATCACGAACCCGGCTGTGCGGTAAGAGTTGCTGTTGAAAATAATGAAATTTCTAACGAACGCTATCAGCGCTATCTCCATGCGCTTAAAAACTTAGCTCATATTTAGCAAAACAAAGACAAGCACCCTTTTAGTTCTTGTACGGAGCTCCGGGGACACGATGCTTATTTCTGATGCTATAACTGGTAATTAAGTATTGTGTTATGGTTGAATATTGCCTATTGACAACGGCTAGCTAATGGGTGATCTCTTTGATTCGGGTTGTATTAATATTTTTGAGGAGAAAATCAACATCAGCTTCTGTTTTACCTGCATTGGGTAAGTAAAGCGGGCAAACTTCAACCTTCGCTCCCATTTTTATTATTGCA
>DQUJ01000197.1 GCA_015662325.1 Leucothrix mucor
GCCATTTTCATCTCTGTATTAATATGCGTAGCGCGTACATCCAGAGCACCACGGAAGATAAAAGGAAAGCCAAGCACATTGTTTACTTGATTCGGGTAATCACTGCGACCGGTTGCCATAATAATATCGGGGCGAGCTTCACGTGCAACAGCAGGGTTAATTTCTGGATCGGGATTGGATAATGCAAAAACAATGGGGTCTGGCGCCATCGCCTTAAGGGCTTCTACACTCAAAAGGTTTGGTCCCGATAGTCCAATAAACACATCTGCATCAGTACAAGCATCTAGCAAGCTACGTTGATCCGTTTTTAGTGCCCATTCTTGTTTGTATTTATTTAAATCATTGCGTCCGCTGTGAATCACACCACCACGATCTAGCATAAACAAGTTGTTTTTATTGGCACCTAAAGACGTTAAAACCTGCATAGATGCAATACCAGCCGCACCAGCACCTAAACAAACAATTTTTGCATCTTGTAGTTTTTTGCCTTTTATATCTAGGGCATTAAGTAGCCCAGCTGCAATGATAATGGCAGTGCCGTGTTGATCATCATGAAACACAGGTATATCTAATTTTTCTTCTAAAATCCGCTCAATTTCAAAACACTCAGGGGCTTTAATATCTTCAAGATTAATCCCGCCAAAAGTAGGTGCAATATTTTCAACCGTTTTAATAAAATCTTCGGGTGAATCTGCATTCACTTCAATATCAAATACATCAATATCGGCAAAGCGTTTGAATAAAACTCCCTTGCCTTCCATTACGGGTTTGCCTGCCAGCGCTCCGATATTGCCTAGGCCTAATACGGCAGACCCATCAGTAATTACCGCGACCAAGTTACCTTTGGCAGTATATTTATAGGCATTTTCAGCGTCTTTTTCGATCTCCAAACAGGGCACAGCGACGCCAGGTGTATAAGCCAGCGATAAATCATGCTGTGTTTCTGTTGGTTTTGTTATCTCGGTGCCAATCTTTCCCGGTTTTGGAAATTCGTGATATTCGAGTGCTTCTTTGATGAGTGTCTCTTTAGACATTTTTATTTCCTTTTAGTCGAAACGCTAATTAATAATTTTCACTAAACGTCCGTGAACGGGCTGCCCTTTCGGAAACATTCCATTCAAAAGACGAAGACGCTGTTCGCCGACTTTACTACGGCGTGCCAATGTAGCATAGGTCAAACCGCGTGTTGTTGCACGACCAACAACAATGCGACCTGTATGTTGTTTGTCTATGCGATATTTTAATCCATTAATACGCTGTAAATAGCCGTCATGGTTAGCAGGTTTTGTGCCCGCCGATTTTATTTTATTGGCTTCTGCAATAACATTTTGTAAACGTTTGTCATTGCTTGGATGTGATGAAAAAACACCATGATACGAAGGTGCTTGTCGGCCTGCTTTTCGTGCAAGGGCTTTGCTGTATTCTTCTTGCGCTTTTAATACTCCTATAACATCAAGCATGTTTTTTGTGGAATACCCTGCACGCGCTAAATATACTGCACCCAGTTTATCCGCTTCTAGCTCATGTTCACGTCCATAACCACTTAAAATAGCACTACTTAATTGGTTTAAACTTTTAGAATCAGTACCCGTCTTACTCGCGATAACTTCACTTAAAATAGCACCTGCAATCCCCATGCTTTGTTGGCGCGCACCGTGACGAGCTGTTACATGTCCAATCTCATGCCCTAAAACACCTGCTAATTCACCCTCAGAATTTAGATAAGCAAGAATGCCCGTGGTGACATAAATATAACCACCGGGTAAGGCAAAGGCATTAACCGAAGGATCATCTAACACAGTAAA
>DQUJ01000191.1 GCA_015662325.1 Leucothrix mucor
AAAATACAGCCGAAGAAACAGATTATTTGAATTCAAAACAAGTTTTTACAGGGTAATTTTATATCGAGACCTTTTACTCTCGTGCAAAAGATCTCATATTGTCTATACTTATATCATTATTATAGTTCCCAACTTATTGGAAGTAATAGAACAAGAAGTTGTCATTCCCGCGTAGGCGGGAATCCATCTGTCAGAATGGTACTTTGCACGAATATGAAACCTGCCTGTGCAGGTATAACGTTTTTTTGAAAACTATATGCAATTACATTTTATAAGGACTCTATTGGCTACAGAACGCTCAACGCAAAACACATCAGGCTCGCAATCAACAGCGCCGGAACAACGCTTAATGATTATGTGGAAACGTTATGGCGGCACGGCTTTAGGGCGTAAATTATTCAGTATTGTATTGGGTCGAACTGCGCCTTATACCGGTTCTATCAAGGCTGATGTGTTGGACCTTAAGCCGGGTTTAGTTCACGTTGCACTTAAAGATCGTCGTAAAGTACGCAATCATCTTAATTGTATTCATGCAATTGCTTTGGCAAATTTGGGCGAAGTTGCCAGTGGTTTGGCAATGCTGTCGACTGTTCCGCCGAATACGCGCGCCATTGTGGTAAATCTTGAAATTGAATACATCAAAAAAGCACGCGGTCGGTTGATTGCAGAAGGCACGGCTAATCCACCCGAAAGCGTCACAGAGTCAATCAATAGTCTTGCGATTGCAGAAATAAAAGACAGTGATGGTGACCTTGTTTCACGGGTTAAAGTGCATTGGCGGTTATCCCCAAAAGAGGAAAAAACTTAAATGGTCTCTGTTTTAAACTCTCAGATAGAAACGCCTTTTACCGAACATGCAGGAGTCGAAGTACCCTTAATTTGTGGCCCGATGTATCCTTGTTCTAATTATGAATTGGTCGGTGCAGTATCAAAAGCAGGCGGAATTGGTATCGTTCAACCTGTATCGTTAACCTTCGTACATAAGCAAGATTTTAGGCAGGCGTTGCGCGATATAAAGGCGATGACCGATAAGCCCATCGGCATGAATGCTTTAATCGAAAAATCATCGAAACGTTATCACGAAAAAATGGTGAACTGGGTTGATATTGCCTTGGAAGAGGGCGTACGTTTTTTTATAACATCGTTGGGCAATCCCAAATGGGTGGTGGATGCAGTTACTCCACACGGCGGTATTGTGTATCACGATGTTACCGAGCGTAAATGGGCAGAAAAAGGACTTGATGGCGGTGCGCAGGGTTTAATCGCGGTGAATAGTTTTGCAGGTGGTCATGCGGGCGCTAAAACCAAAGAACAGTTATTTGATGAATTAAAGGATTTAAATGTGCCACTGGTATGTGCAGGTGGTATTGGTAATGAAGCACAATATGTAGAAGCCATGCAATTAGGTTACGATGCGTGTCAGCTCGGCACGCGTTTTATTGCAACTAAAGAGTGCAACAGTAGCGTAAGTTATAAAGAGGCGATTGTAAAAGCGGGTGCTGATGATATTGTGCTGAGTGAAAAAATCACAGGAATCCCTGTTTCAATCATCAATACAGGCTATATTAAAGAACAGGGCACAAAATCCGGAAAGCTTGCGAGTTGGTTATTGAAACATCCCAAAGGAAAACACTGGATGCGCATGATTTACACCGTACGTGCTGCGTTTCAACTGCGTAAATCATCCTATGATGAAACGGCGAAAAAAGAATATTGGCAGGCAGGTAAAAGTGTTGCAGGTGTAGAAAAAATAGAATCTGCTAGTGATATTGTGAAAAGATTTAAAGATGCGCTAATAATAAAAACCTAGGTAAACCAAAGGAGAAGAATGTG
>DQUJ01000137.1 GCA_015662325.1 Leucothrix mucor
CCCAAAGCATCAATGACAGGCTGAGTAAATTTAAATTCTAATACTTTACGACTTTGCTGATTTCTGTAATCAAGATAAGCCTCTTCATCATTATTTTCACATGCCTGACACGCCTGCACGTACAACTCTGTTAGCTCACCGAACTTTTTACGCGCCTCATCAGGATCAGGTCCCAAATCAATAATTTCTACATCATCAGTTTCATTTTTAGCTTTTTCTTCAGCTTCGCGTTTTTTCTGCGCATCTGAAACCACCTGAGCAGGTTCAGGAATGATATGACGCTCTGCTTCAGGGTCTACAAAACTAGAGATCAGGTCAGTCAGGCGTTTTTCTTCTGCTTCAACTTTTGAATAAAAATCAAGAATAAATTCAGTTGATAAAGGTAAGGTAGAAAGCGCGGTAAGCACTTCATACAAACCTTCTTCAATACGAATCGCAATATGAATTTCGCCTTCTCGCGTCAATAATTCTACGGTACCCATCTCGCGCATATACATGCGTACAGGATCGGTGGTGCGACCAAAATCACTATCGACATTAGTTAATGCAGCAGCGGCTTCTTCTGCGGCTTCATCATCGGTATCGGTGGCTTCTTCTGTAAGAATTAAGCTATCTTCATCCGGTGCTTTCTCAAACACCTTAATGCCCATATCACCAATCATGGTGACAATTTCTTCAATCTGCTCGGGATCAACAATAGAATCAGGTAAGTGATCATTCACTTCCGCATAGGTTAAGTAGCCTTGCTCTTTACCTTTGGTAATGAGTAATTTAAGACTGGATGAATCTTTATTTTCCTCACCTGATTCCGATGCATTTTCTACATCAGCATCCTTATTATTTAAAGATGCTTTTTGGTCTTTCAAATCTTTCTTTGAAAGCTTTTTATTGGTTGCTTGTTTAGTCATGCTTGTATGCAATTCTCAAAAAAAGTTAGTCCTCCATTGTATCCACAATACTATGAAATACAACTACTAATCGTGCTTTTTAGATACTCAATTATTGATCACCTACCATCAACTTTCTGATGGTAGTCCTTACAATTAAAATAAGGAGTAAATTTAAGATTTAAAGCCAGCCTTGCTTAAATCACTCATTTATTTTTAAATAATTCCCGTAAATCCTGTTTTTCTGCATCGGATAAACCTGTTGTTCGGTCTTTATGTAATAAGGTTTCAATCTTTATCGCAGTCGCTTTTTTAGCTATTTGAAGCAAACAATCTTTAAATTCGCTACTCAATATAGCCTCATCATCAGACTCTGGTTGCCATTTTATTAATTGGCTAAACGCGGATTCTAGTTCTGTGTTTCGCCACCGTTCCATTAAAACCGCCGCATTAGTATTGGGGTTCTCTTGCAAGGTTTCAATGAGTGTAGTCAATAAATCTGAACCTGGCAGGTTTGATAGTGCAATTTGCTCAATATTGTCGACAAACTGTACTAAATTTGGCGCAGATAACAATAAAGTGATCGCATAACGAATCGGCGTTTTTTTGACTTCACGGTTGCTCAGTCGCGAAAAAGTCGTTTGTGGTTCATCACCCTGTTCATTTTGTTGTGATGAGTGCTGAGAAACATCTTTTCTATGCTGAATGGTCGCAACCGAAACATTGGTGAGTTTCGATAAGCTTTCTAACAACTGATCTTTTACTAATGATTCTGGCATTACTTTCAATAACTTAGCTGCTTCATTTAAATAACGCGCCTTACCTTCATTGGTCGAAATATTGTAACGTTCGTGCAAGGCATCTATAAAATAAGCACTAAACGAAATTGCATCATTATATGAGGCTTCAAAACCTTCTTTACCACTTTTTCGTACCTGTGTATCAGGGTCTTCTCCATCGGGCAAAAATAGAAAACGTATTTCTTTACCGTCTTGCATTACGGGCAAGGTATTTTCTACTGCGCGCCAAGCAGCTTCACGCCCTGCTCTATCGCCATCGAAACAGAAAATAATTTCGGGTACGGTGCGGAATAATATTTTGATGTGATCTTGCGTAGTTGCCGTTCCCAAAGTAGCCACCGCGTAACTAATGCCAAATTGAGCCAGCGCAATTACATCCATATAGCCTTCTACGACAATAATGCGATCTAATTTCTTTGTGTATTTACGTGCCTCATAAAAACCGTAAAGCTCTCTGCCTTTATGAAATAAACTGGTTTCGGGTGAATTGATGTATTTAGGTAAATCATCACCAAGCACACGACCACCAAATCCAATCACCTGACCTTTACGATTACGAATCGGAAACATGATGCGTTCTCGATAACGGTCATAGGTTTTTCCATCGTCTTTTTTAATCAATAAACCCGAATCAACTAGCTTCTGTTCACTGTAGTTTCTAGAAAAATGGTTTTGTAGGTTATTCCATCCTTCTGGTGCATAACCAATATTGTATTGTTTACTGATTTCTCCGCTAAGTTCGCGCCCTTTTAGATACGCTATCGCCTGTTCCGAGCCTTTAAGTTGTATTTGATAGAAATCACTCGCCTCTTCCATCAACGTAAATAAATCTTTTGCGCGTTGATGTTGTTCTGGGCTAGGCGCTTTACCACCGCCTTCTCGCGGCACAGCTACACCTAAGGATTCAGCTAAGGACTCAATGGATTCAACGAACTCTTGATGATCATAATCCATCAAAAACGTAATCGCCGTACCGTGCGCACCACAGCCAAAACAATGATAGAACTGTTTTGTAGGGCTTACCGTAAAGGAAGGAGTTTTTTCGTTATGAAAAGGACAACATGCGGAATACTCGCGCCCTTTCTTTTTGAGTGGAACGCGTGCATTTATGACTTCGACAATATCTACTCGTAGGAGCAAATCATCTATAAATTCTCTTGGGATGCGACCAGATGCCATTTAAATCCGAGGTTTTTAAATAAGACTATTTACCACAGAGGAGGACACTGAGGTCACAGAGAAAACAATCAATAATGAAGTGTTTACCTCTGTGTTCTCTGTGCCCTCTGTAGTGAATTAATTTAGCGCGGTAGGCTGGTAGAACCCATCAAGTACAGATCAATCGCGTGCGCACATTGACGACCTTCGCGAATTGCCCAAACAACCAAAGACTGTCCACGGCGCATATCGCCTGCCGTAAACACTTTATCCATTGATGTTGTGTAAGCATCTGCGCCTTCGGTATTGCCTTTTACATTGCCACGTTCATCACGATCAACACCAAGCTCATCCAGCATACCTTCGTGTACAGGATGCAAAAAGCCCATTGCTAAGGTGACAATATCGGCTTTTAGTTCAAATTCAGAACCAGCCACTTCGCTCATCTGCCAATTGTCATTTTCATCTTCTGTCCATTCAACTTTGATGCATTTAACCGCTGTTAAATTGCCATCGTCATCTTTCACAAACTCTTTTGATGCAACCGAGAACATGCGTTCACAGCCTTCTTCTTGAGAGGTTGAAGTACGCATTTTATTTGGCCAGAAAGGCCATACCATCGCTTTATCTTCTTTCTCTGGTGGCTGTGGCAAAATCTCTAATTGGGTGATGGATGCCGCGCCGTGACGCGTTGATGTGCCGATACAATCTGATCCTGTATCACCACCGCCAATTACAACCACGTGCTTGCCTTTGGCAGAGATAACCTGATCTTCACCATGTACGCCCTGCACCCATTTTGTATTGGCTTTTAGGAAATCCATTGCGTAATAAACGCCGTTTGATTCACGACCTGTAATGGGTAAATCACGAGGTTGTTCCGAACCACCTGTTAATGCCACTGCATCAAAATCTTCTAATAACTGTTTAGCGGGAATATCCACACCAATATTGGTATCGGTACGAAATTCAACGCCTTCTGCGCTCATTTGTTCCATACGACGATCAAGCAGTTTTTTATCTAACTTAAAATCAGGGATACCGAAACGCATTAATCCGCCAATTTTGGGCTCTTTTTCAAACAACACGACATCATGTCCTGCACGCGCAAGCTGTTGTGCAGCCGACATTCCCGCAGGGCCAGAACCCACAACCGCGACTTTTTTACCTGTTTTATGCGCTGCAATTTCTGGCTTGATCCAGCCATTCTCGAAGCCTTTATCAACAATCGCACATTCGATGGTTTTAATCGTAACCGAATCGTCATTGATATTTAAGGTACACGATTCCTGACACGGCGCAGGACAGATTCGCCCTGTAATTTCAGGTAGATTATTAGTTGAATGCAAGGTATCCAGCGCATCTTGCCATTCACCGCGATAGACCTGATCATTCCAATCGGGGATCATATTATTCACGGGGCAACCGCCGCCATTAGTGCCATCGTGACAAAACGGAATTCCGCAATCCATACAGCGCGCGCCTTGCGTACTGAGCTCTTGTTCATCCAGTGGAATCACAAATTCGTGGAAATGCACGATGCGTTCTTCTACAGCACCATAAACGCGATCTTGGCGAGGGTACTCTTTAAATCCTGTTGCTTTTCCCATTTTAGTCTCCTCCCCTTATGCCGCGGCTTTGTTCTTAGAATTGGCTTTCTTTTCAAGTGCATTCCTATAATCCACCGGCATGACCTTAATGAATTTAGGTAAGTAGCTCGCCCATTCATCTAAAATTCTCTGCCCGCGTTTCGAACCTGTATGCGCCACATGGCTTTCAATTAACTGTTTCAAACGCATTTCGTCAGCTTGTAACACATCATCAATATCTACATTGCCAACGTCTGCTTTTAGATTATTTAGCTCCACCATTTCGGTGTTACACAACTTATCAAAATTGTCTTTTTCATCTAACACATAAGCAAAACCACCCGACATACCTGCCGCAAAGTTACGCCCTGTTTCACCTAAACAAACAACGATTCCGCCTGTCATGTATTCACAACCATGATCACCTAGACCTTCTACAACCGCCGTTGCGCCAGAGTTTCTTACACAGAAACGTTCGCCACCGACACCATTAAAGTAAGCTTCACCAGCGATAGCACCGTAAAGAACCGTATTACCGACGATGATATTTTCATCGGCATTTTCGATTTTACAGTTCTTAGGCGGATGAATAATAATTTTACCGCCAGATAAACCTTTGCCGACGTAATCATTACCTTCACCCGACAGTTTGAGCGTTACGCCTTTCGCAACCCATGCACCAAATGATTGACCTGCCGTACCTGACACATTGATGTTAATCGTATCGTCGGGCAAACCTTTGTGGCCGTATTTTTCTGCTACCCGACCCGATAGCATCGTACCAAAAGTACGGTTATGGTTTTTAATACCAATGTCGATCGTTACGTTTGTGCCACTTTCCAGCG
>DQUJ01000133.1 GCA_015662325.1 Leucothrix mucor
AAACCCTACAACATCGGAATTACATATTTTCCACAGTGAAAATATATGGTTTGATCCGACTGATCACATAAACAGTGAAGTAATAACTGTTTTAATAGAAAAAGACAACCCGAAAGAATACTATGTCGATACTTCTTTTCTACCAAGACTTGCAGGCTAAAAATGCTCTAACAAAAAGCTCAAGCCTACGCGCAAAAAGCATACTTGGCTTGGCGTTAGGTAAAAATCTAAAGCGATTACAAAAACATTTCCATCACATCATTTAAAAACTCCCATCCTCTTTTAGTTGTTCTGTAATGTTCCTGCTCTACACTATTATCTTTTAGCATTAACTTTTTATTAATCGCTTGTTGAACCAACGGCTCTATTTCTGCGAAAGCCAAACGGGTTCTTTGTTCAAATAAATCACTGGAAAAACCTTGTTTTAAACGCAATGCATTGAGCATAAATTCAAAGGGCAACCCCTTTTTCTTTAATAACGTAGTGGATGAGCGCGGTTCACGTTGATTGGCTTGTTTAATATATTCTGTTGGTTGACGGTATTTAGTATGGCGTGTAATGGAGCCGTCGGGTTGAGTGATTTTGCCGTGAGCGCCTGCGCCAATACCGACATAATCACCAAACTCCCAATAGTTCATATTGTGATTGCATCTGTTTTTATCACCCTCGCCTTTAGCATAAGCGGATACTTCGTATTGTGAATAACCTGCCTGTTTAAGCAATGCTTGTCCTTGTTCTTGTATCTCCCATAAAGCATCCGCATTAGGTAACACAGGGGGAGAATGATGAAACAAGGTGTTCTTCTCGATGGTGAGTTGATACCACGAAATATGGCTTGGTTCGCACGCAATTGCTTGCTGTAAGTCGGCTAATGCTTGTTCGCTGGTTTGTTTTGGTAAGCCGTGCATTAAGTCTAAATTGAAATTATCGAACCCTGCTTTGTTTGCAATTGTTGCGGCATTCAGCGCTTCATGTCCATCGTGAATTCTGCCTAAGGCGTTTAAGTGTTCGCTATTGTAACTTTGGACGCCGATTGATAGTCGGTTAATGCCTGCTTGTTTATATTGGCTAAATCGTTCTTGTTCGAATGTGCCGGGGTTGGCCTCCATGGTTATTTCCATCGACGGGCGAATCGGTAAGCGCTCGCGTAAACCAGACATTAATGACTCTATAGCTTCTGCCGAGAAGAGGCTGGGTGTACCACCGCCAAAAAAAATTGATTCTAAAGGGCGACCCCAAATATGAGGTAACTCTGTTTCAAGGTCGGTTAATAAGGCGGCAATATATTCTTTCTCGGGAACCTGTTGATTGCCATTGTTATCGTTCGGGCTTTGGTGTGAATTAAAATCACAATAAGGGCATTTGCGCACACACCACGGAATATGAATATATAAACTAAGCGGTATAGGGGTCATTTTCTGATCAACAGACTAAGTAGAAATGGGCGTTAAATTACTGAGTGTTACATATTCTGCAACGCTGATATTTTCTGGGCGTAAACTAGGGTCGATACCCGCACTTTCTATTTGTTCGGAGCTAAGCATTTTCTTTAAGGTATTGCGTAATGTTTTACGGCGCATGGAAAATGCTTGAGCGACTAGTTTTGACAGATACGTTTCATCATTTGCTTTATAGGGCATTTTTTTCCAAGGCGTTAAACGTAAGATTGCAGAGTCTACTTTGGGCGGTGGTTTAAATGATTCTGGTGATACAAAAAGTAAATACTTTGTCTCACAATAATATTGCACCATTACAGATAAACGCCCATAGGTTTTGCTGTGGGGTGGAGCAGTTATGCGCTGAACCACTTCATTTTGTAACATAAAGTGCATGTCTTTAATCAAGTGTGCATATTCGAGCAGATGAAAAATTAAGGGCGTTGAAATATTGTAAGGCAGGTTGCCGACGACTCTTAATAAACTCTCTTTTTCAGAAACGGCTGTGCCAGATGATGGGTTTGTAGATAAGGTACTAAGGTCAAATTTTAGTGCATCAATACTGTGAATAGTGAGTTTTTTATTTTGATACTGTTCTAACCGCGCAATCACATCTCTATCAATTTCAACTACATCCAGTGCATCAATTTTTTCTAATAAAGGGAATGTTAATGCACCCAGACCCGGCCCAATTTCTACAAAACGTTCGCTTGCTTGGGGATTAATATCATGGATGATTTTTTGAATGACGCCTCCATCATGCAAGAAGTGCTGTCCAAATCGTTTTTTTGTTTTGTAGTTTGCCATACAGATTATTAGCTCAATAAAAAAGCCCCCAAAATTGGGGGCTTAGTGTATCTCTATTAACACGCAATTCTCAAGGCATGTTTATAGCTCTTAAGTTACTTGATGATTTTTAAATCAACTCTTCTATTCTTTGCACGACCAGCCTTAGTATCGTTAGTTGTAATGGGTCGGCTTTCTCCATAACCTTTTGCGCTTAAATTTTCTGCTTTAACGCCTTTGCGAATTAAGTAGATCATCACCGCGTTTGCTCGTGTTTGAGATAAGCGTTTATTTGCACCAGTCCAACCTTGATTATCAGTATGTCCTTCTATTTGAATTTTTAAATTAGGATTACTTTTAATGGTATTTGCCGCAGCATCGAGTATTGCAAGCGAACTACTTTTAAGTTTTGCAGAACCTAATTTAAAGGTAACACCTTCAAGCGTAATATTTTCAGTTGCTTTACAACCAAACTCATTTACCTTCGCACCCGCTTCGGATGTTGGACAAAGATCAGCTCCATCTGCCACACCATCATTATCAGCATCTGCAGTGGCGGGAGCAGAAGGAACAACCGCTTCTGCAACCTTGGCAACCGCAGCAACCTTTGGACAACCTTCGGCATTAACATGGCTACCAAACGGTGAGGATGGGCACTTGTCATCTGCATCAACAACACCGTCCTTATCGTTGTCATCAGCACACCCCATGGCGTTAACTTTTGTTCCTGCAATAGTGGAAGGGCATTTATCAGCTTTATCTAAAACGCCGTCTTTATCGGTATCAGCTGTTGCTTTTGCATAATCGCTTTTTAGTTTTGCTAGCGCTTTGTTTGTTAACAATAAGTTATTGTCACGTTCTTTTGCTTGTGCTGCTAATTTACTTTTTAGACTCTCTAGCTCTTCTTTCAATCGCGTTGCATTATCAAGCGAGGCTACTAACTTTTGATTGTTTTGATCAATGCTATTTTTACAATTTTCTAAGTTCGTCTTGTTTGTTTCTTCTATTTCTTTTAAACCTAAGATCGTTTTATGATGAACTGCTGCATCCGCTTTTAAAGCATCGACTTGTGCGAGTAAGGATTTATAAGAGACATTCAGATCAGCTAATTGCTTTACGAGCGTATCGTTCTTTCCAAGTTGTGTCGTGTGTGCTTGTTGTAATTTAGAAAACTCTGATTTTAATGTTGCTTCTGAGTTGCCAGCTAGGGTCATTTTTTTAGTTAATGCACCATAACTTGCATTACAGTTTTTCTGTTCTGCTTCTGCATTTTGATACGATGCTAACTGACTATTGTAAGCACCGTTTAATTTATCAAACTGATTTTTAAGGGAATCGTATTTCCCCTGACTTTCTTGCTGCATCTGCTTTAATCGAGATATTTCTGATTTTAGCGTTGCTTTAATTTTACCATCAGTCGTTAGTTGGTTTTTATAAGAAAGATTTAATGCTGCAAGCTTACTTGTCAGTGAATTTATCTGTGATGTAGAACCTTTAACAGTAAGTAATTGTTTGCTCTTATTGGCACTATCGGTTTTTAATGCGTCAATTTGAGTTTGCATGTTTTTATTGGTTGCATTTAATTCTGCAATCTGTTTCTTTAGCGCCGCATTTTGTTTAGCTTGATCACCATGGGCTTTTTCCATTGCTGTTAATTTAGTAGAAGAATCCTTAAGCAATGATTTCAATTGTGATTGCATGCCATCATTTTTTTTAGTCATAGACACTAATTGCTGCTTTAGCACATTCATATTAGTTGATGTTTGACCAAATGCCATAAGCTTCTGTGCTTGTTGCGCTGATTTCTCAGTTGCAAGTGAAAGCTGTTTTTGCAAACTATCTCTTTCTTTAGATAATGCCATCATTTTTTGTTGGGTGCCGTTGCCTGCATTATCAAGTTTAGCGAGGTGCTTTTTAAGTTCGGCATTTTCTTTTTCTTTTAAAGAAAGCATTTGTTGAGATGTTTGCGACAATGCCTCCATTTTTTTCTTTATTTCATTGATGTTTGCAGTACAAGATTCTTTTGATTTAGTCAGTGATCCAACGGTTGCAACGCTATCTTGAAGTTGATTTTGCGCATCGCTTAATGTTTGCTTTAATTCTTCTATTTTATTTCTTGACGCTTCAGACGCTTGATCATAACGTTTTTGTAATGCGCCTAACTTAGCTTTACTACCATCATCAATGGTAGGGGCGCATTGTGAGCTCGCCGTTGGTGGGAGAGGAATGACAGGAATATTGCCATAAAATGGGCTAGGTGGTGGTGCTGGAAACGGTGCTGGCATATTCATATTCGGTGCAGCTACTCCGCCAAAGAAAGGCATCGGTGCTGGCATCGGCATAGCAGGTACAGCATCAACAGGAACGGGTATGCAGTCTCCCCATGTGATTGGCACCATATCTGGAGAAATCCAAGTAGCTTGTGGCATGTTACTTGGCTGTGGCAAACTGCTAGGAACCGCTTGCCATTCGGCATGAGCACCTTGGGTGGATAGTGCGAGTAAACTTGTTACAAACAGAGATTTTAATGAAACGTGCATAGTAATTTGCATAGATAATGCCCCTAGTAGTTAACCTTTCCCACCAAGCGCAAAATCACGACGCGCGGCAGCGATAGTAATAGTAAAACCTGCAATGACATCAATAAATGACATTACGGCTAAAAATAAAAAAACTGAGTTACTTTTTTCACCAATTGTCCAAGGAAATACCATCCAAGAAACAAGAAAGGCAACAAATACAATCGTCGACAAGGTGTGATCAACAATGGAAATATCAGAGGTGCGAGTCGATTTAAATATTTCTATATAAAGCGTAATCAGACCAGTCAATATAACTATATCTCCCCATGTCGGCCTCCATACTTCTCCCGAAGGAAGTTTTATATGACCGATTACATCGTTTAGGTTTTCTGGAAAATAACCTAAGTGATGCATTCCCCAATACCCAGCAAGTAATAGTGAAAATAAAGGTAAAAATTTAAAAACAGCCATGATGAATCCAATCATTAAAAAAACATCATTGTAATAGCTGTTTGAATATAAGGGAAATGGGGATCATATATTCAATCAATTAATAAAAAAGTAATGAGAATGAGTATAGCCTAATAAAAGTGCCGCCGTTATGAATGGGTTAAAAATTAGGCTAATAGCAGTGCTATTGGCCGAATTTTTATGGAAACCAGAGAGAATTTAGGCATTTTTAATTCGTCATATCTCTCGTGCAAAGGTCTCTCAGAACTAACTTCACGTTGGAGAATAAAATTATAGGTACGTTTTTCAGGAGGAGTGGTACAAATAGTATTGAAGCGCTGACAAGAGGGGATTCTCGCTATTAGTAATCTATTAGATAATTTACCCATGCTTAACACGCCACTGAGCGTGAGCGGAAATTGGAAGGTCGGCTTAATCATGACTACCGCAATTTAAGCCGATTAACCAATAACCTAATAATTACTAGAAGAGAGAATATCATGAAAAATAAAAACGCAACATTATCTAAGTGGGCTTATTTACCCCTTATATTTAGTTCTGCTGCAATACTTAGCACTCAAGTATCTGCAGGCCCTAGTCAGTCATACCCTGGCGGTCAGCAATACCAAGATGCACGCCAAGTGGGTTCTGCTAACTATAATTATGTCGGTGGTCGTACTCAAGTCGGCGGAAATATCACTGATGATGGTGACATTAGCGTTGATTTAAACCACGCTTTTCGTGAAACAGAAAATTCAAGTTCTAGTATCGGCCTTTGGGGCGGTGTTGATCTTGATAAAGGCGAATCACAAGATGGTGGAGCACAGTTGAACCATAACTGGGTTTCTCGTGATAAAGCGGGTAATGCAAAGCACGTTAATAAAGCCTTTGTAGCGTATGACCGTAACGTTGATAAACATTCGAAAGTAACGGTAGGTTATGGGCAAGAAAGTGAGAATCTATTTTGGGAAGGCCACGTAAGTAAAGGTCTTTCTGATAAGAAGGTAGTTTCTACACAAGCTAACGGCAGAACCGTATCTAACAAATCTTATGATTATGGTGTTGGTGGTAGTGTGGGTACATTCCTTGAAGGGTCTAATATGCGTGTACGCGCAGGTCTAGATCACGAATGGGGCGATGATGTTGGCGCTGGCGAAAGTGATGCTCAAAACACAACTCTTTCTGCAGGCGTTGAGAAATTCTTTAAAGGTACAGGACACAGCGTAAGCTTAGATGTTGCTGCATCGAAGAAAGACGGCGGTACAGAATACGCTGGGTTTGATGATACAGAAACAAGTGCAAGCCTTGGTTACCATTATGATTTTGGTGGTGCAAGTATTTACCAACCTGATCAACGTTACCGTCGTGTACGTGTTGAAGTGCCAGGACATGGCAGACCTGCACGTTATGCACGTAAGCCAATTTACAAGCGCGTAGCGACTTATAAAAATGTACCTACTTATGGCAAGAAAACAATTAAGAAGCCATTTAAGCAGTTAGTAAAAAGTACAATGGAACTAGAAGGACAAACCTTCTTTAAGTTAAACAGCTCTAAGTTGATTCCATCGGCTAAAACACGTTTGAATCAAATCGCTCAACAAATTCGTTCAAACGGATACCGTGGCGCGATTCGCATTACAGGTAATACCTGTGGCTTAGGAGACCCTACGTACGATCAGCGTTTATCAGAGCAACGTGCAAAAGCAGTAAGAGCGTATTTAATTAGCCGAGGCTTTAAAGCAGATACTTTGATTGCTCGCGGTTTAGGTAAAGGTCATCCAAAATACCCTAATACTCCATCACAAGGTTTTAAGAACCGTCGTGTCGATATTGAATATGTAACGGAGCGTAAATCATACAAAACAGGTTACCGCACTGAACAACAAACGGTTCGTACGGGTACACGTCGTGTTGCGACAGGTTTCAAGAACGTAGCAGCAGGTTACAAGAATGTAATGATTGATAGCGGTTCTGCTGGTTCACCCCGTGTGATATGGAGAACAGAAGCGGTTAAGACAGCTCCTGCTTGGATCAAGCGTGCATTGCATAACAATATTAAGCATAACCGTGGGGTTAATACCTATACTACAACAGCAGGTAGTGGATTAACTGGTAATACAGCGCCTACTGCAGTTGATGATACAAGAACGACTGCGTGTAGTACTCAACCAGTTACGATTGATGTTGTTGGGAATGATATTGATGATGGCGGTATCGCTAACCTCGTTGTGTCAAATCCTACTACACCAGCACACGGAACAGTTGAAGTTGTAAATAATCAGATTGTTTATACACCGGATGGGTCTGGCTGTGGTTTAACGGATACGTTCTCATATACTATTACTGATGCTCAAGGTCTTACCTCTACAGCAAATGTAACGATTAATATGGCAGCTGCTCCAACAGATCCAACAGATCCAACAGATCCAACAGATCCAACAGATCCAACAGATCCAACAGATCCAACAGATCCAACAG
>DQUJ01000161.1 GCA_015662325.1 Leucothrix mucor
TGGCCCCGGGGATTTTGATGGTATTGAGCGCATACCGTTAGAAGCCTATACCGAGAAAGCTTATTTAGATTATTCGATGTACGTCATTCTTGATCGTGCATTACCTAATATTGGCGATGGTTTAAAGCCAGTACAGCGTCGTATTGTCTATGCGATGTCGGAGCTAGGTTTATCCGCCGCATCTAAACATAAAAAATCCGCACGTACGGTGGGTGATGTGTTGGGTAAATTTCATCCACACGGTGATTCTGCCTGTTATGAGGCGATGGTGTTAATGGCTCAGCCGTTTTCGTATCGCTATCCTTTAGTTGATGGGCAAGGCAACTGGGGCTCGCAAGATGATCCTAAATCATTCGCTGCGATGCGTTATACCGAATCACGGTTAACGCCTTATGCCAAAATATTATTACAAGAGTTAGGGCAGGGCACGGTTGAATGGACTGATAACTTTGATGGCACTTTAAAAGAGCCTGCTTTATTACCCGCGCGTTTACCCAATGTATTGCTCAATGGTGGATCGGGTATTGCGGTGGGAATGGCAACCGATATTCCACCGCATAATCTGCGCGAAGTGGTGAATGCCTGCTTGCAATTATTAAAGAAAAAAACCAGCAGTCTTGAAGAGTTACGTGCCTTTGTTAAAGGGCCAGATTACCCTACGAATGCAGAAATTATAAGTTCACCAGACGATATAGATTCAATCTACGAAAACGGTAAAGGCAGCATTAAAATGCGCGCGTTGTGGGAGAAAGAAAACGGTGACGTGATTATTACCGCGTTGCCATTTCAAACCTCTGGCGGTAAAGTATTAGAACAAATAGCAATGCAAATGCGCGCCAAAAAATTACCGATGGTAGCAGACTTACGCGATGAATCGGACCACGAAAACCCCACCCGTTTAGTGATCACGCCACGCTCAAACCGTGTCGATATTGACCAACTGATGTCGCACTTATTTGCCTCTACCGACCTTGAACGCAACTACCGCGTTAACATGAATATGATTGGTACGGACGGTAAACCGCAGGTCAAAAACCTTAAAACTATTCTAACAGAATGGCTTGTTTATCGTCGCGATACCATCACTCGACGGATTCAATGGCGTTTAGATAAGGTGTTAGAGCGTTTACATATTTTAGAAGGCTTATTAATTGCACATCTTAATATTGATGAAGTGATTCGCATTATTCGCCAAAATGATGAGCCAAAACCGATCTTGATGGAACACTTTAGCCTGAGTGATATTCAAGCGGAAGCGGTGTTGAATCTACGTTTACGCAACTTGGCAAAATTAGAAGAATTCCAGATTCGTGCCGAGCAAGATGAATTAATTAAAGAGCGCGATGAGCTGCAAGGTCTGCTGGATAACCCCAATAAATTAACCTCACTTATCCGCAAAGAATTAAAAGAAGACGCTGCAAAATACGGCGATGATCGTCGCTCACCGATTGTGGAACGTGAAGCGTCACAAGTATTAGATGAAACTGCGTTAATTCCATCAGAGCCTGTCACCGTTGTGTTATCAGAAATGGGCTGGATACGTGCCGCTAAAGGTCATGAAATTGATCCGCACAGTCTAAGCTATAAACAAGGCGATAAGTTTCAAGCGTCTGCGCTAGGGCGTTCTAATCAGCAAGTAGTATTACTGGATAGTACGGGTCGAAGTTATACCTTATCTGCACACACACTCCCATCAGCTCGCGGGCAGGGTGATCCACTCAGCGGGCGTTTTAAAACTGCACCTGGCGCTAGGTTTAAAGCGACCTTAATGGCTAAGAATGAAGAGTACTTTCTTCTAGGTAGCTCGTTCGGGTATGGCTTTATTTGTAAATTTGAAGATATGCTGAGTCGCGCTAAAGCAGGTAAAGCAACGGTGAGTTTAGGCAAAGCAGGTGCAGAAATTATCTGTCCTTCAGCTATTACAGATTTACAAACAGATAAGATTGCCACAGTTTCATCCGAAGGTTATCTATTGATTATAAACGCAAAAGAATTACCACAACTCCCAAGAGGAAAAGGCAATAAAATCATTAATGTACCCAGTAAACGATTGAAAGCAGGTGAAGAAAGCATTATTGCCATGATTGTATTAGCAGAAGGCGCTAAATTAATTGTTAAGGCAGGTAAAAAACACAAGACTATTCAAGGCGATGAAATTATTGAATATTTAGGTGATAGGGGTAAACGTGGGAAACTGTTGCCCAAAGGTTATCGGAATGTCAGCCGACTGGAAGTTGAGTGATTTTTTATATATTTAGAAATCTTTAGCACAAGAGAAGAAAATGAGGTTTATCTACAAGGTCGCGTACTTCGTCCTTATCACACAGGAAATACATCTAACATCCGCCTCAAATTTGCCAATATCATTGCCTTTTTTGCACCTAAAGAGAAAGCATTATCCTTGGAAACCCAACTTAGAAACGGTGCTGTTGCAGTGTTGATGGTGAGTGATAGCGGTAAAGCGATATTAAAAACAGTAGCTGGTAATTCAGCTTCAGCTAACTAATAAATGATGCTCTATACCTACCAATTCTCTGCAACTGAATCAAAGGGGGCCAACCTACTGCACCTTACCCGCAACGATAAAA
>DQUJ01000190.1 GCA_015662325.1 Leucothrix mucor
AAGTTTTGAGCGCGGCGTTGGCGTTCTGATATGAGCGTTTGTTTGTGCGATTCAAAGGTTTCATACACCTCTTCACGTTTGCTAATAATGTCGGCTAAAAACTCATCGTGTTCGCTGAATTGCCCTTCTAATTCTTCTAGTTGAATCAGCAAACGATTAAGCTGTTCGTCGGCCTTATCGGGCGTGTTTGCAAGCCCTACTGCATTGGCAATACTCTGGCTAAATAATTTAAATTGCACGCTAAATTGGGCAATTGCTTCGCTAGAACCTAAGTCTTTATATTTATGACGTGCGCGTGCTTTGCTTTGATTTAATTTGGCATAAATGCTCGAAATGCTTTCGATGATACGGGTGCGTATAGTTGCATCATCTACTTGTAATGTTGATACTAATTCAGAAATTAAATCGAGATCCCCCGCCATTTTCTCATAGTGTTCGATTACGGTTTTTATTTGTATTCTGGTGGTGGCTTTTTCTGCTTCTTTATCGAGTTTATCAAGCTTTTCTTGATACGGTTGTAGCGCCTTTTCTTCTGATAAAAATTTAAGTGTATCCGCACCTAATGATTCTTGTTGCTCGATTAATGCAAGGTCTAATTCTTTGATACGTTGCTGGTCGATATAACGGTATTCTTTTATGGTGAGCAGATGCCCACGTTGCTTGCGAATGCTATCCAACGCGTCTACAAACTCTTCAACCTGATCCCAACTATCGGGCAACATACGCGAGAATATGACTTTTTGTTCTGCCTCCGCTTGTTGCATCGCTTGATCGGCGCGTTGCCGAATACTCTCTACTTTTTCGAACTCATCCAGCACTAATTCAGAGGTTTGACTAATCGCATGCAAGGCATCTTTAATGTCTTTAACTTCGGGTTTATCAAGCCAGAAATAGGCACTTTGTAATCGCTCGTAAGCCTGTGACAGCTCATTATAAACTGGCACAGATGCGGTCTGTTTATCAATGGAGCGTGAGATACTGTAAAATTCAGAAATGCCACGTACTAATTCTGCATTACCGATATTGGTATAAAATGATGCGGTGGTCGTCGCTTGGTTTGCGAACTCTTCTGAGGTAAATGCCGTTTGCCAAATCTGCATCGCATGAATGCGCGTAGGCTCTTCAGTTTCTGCATTAAAGATCACCATTTTGCCGTCATCATAAAGGCTGTAGCCATGACCAAAGAGCGGATTTGCCAACTCTTTTTCGATCATATTGTAAGAATATAATGCAGACGTGCCTTCTTCTACGTTATAAAACACATACAAAATATCTTCACCGTTAGGTGAACGAATACTGCGTTTAAAGCGCATTCCTGCGGTATTGTTATCTGCAAAGGTTTTGATCTCGCCATTCTGCAAATAAATTCCACCTGGGAAAATAATGCCATGGTCTTCGGGCAACTGCTGGCAGGACTGTCCGATTGCATCAATACGATTGACCTGTTCATTTTGTTTGTTATAAACCAAGTAGCGCGTGGTGCTTTCGCGATAAGGCGTGACTTGTAAAAGAATGAATTTACCAAGATCGGCGTAGGCAATTTCTGCATCATCAATAGATTGGTTTTCTGCATCCACCGGTTCTGAATAAATACCCGCACCTGTTTCAGTATTATTTTCGACCTTAATCGTGAAGTCACCGCCAATGGTTTCTACAAAAATAGTATCAAGAATATTGATGTGCGGATGGCGACCATGTACCGAATCATCACGCGTGGTTGGCACCCATTCAAAATCATGACGTGACGGTAGTGCAATATCATTTTCACCACGATTGTCGATGTATGTGAGTTTGTTGAGGTTGTTATTATTCTCAATCGCCCAGCGAAATACACGAATATCGCTCGTGTCCGTTCCGATCTGGAATGAAGCCAATAACTTATTGTCTTTAACAGTCAGTTGAGCTAAACGAGTATGTTTGTAATAGGTATACAGTTCTTCAAAATCAGCAACAAACGAACGTTCGCTTAGAAAGCTATTATCAAGTGGAACTGATTCAAATTCATATTGATCATTGTTTTCTACCAGCTTATAAAGCGTGAAAACATCCTCAATATGGGTTTCTTTTTTTAAGCCAATAAAAACATTATAGCCAAAAATAAGAGTATCACCGACCTGTGCAATATCACGCGCAATACAGTTGTTTTCGGTGCGAACCCGCAAGCGCCCGAGTACTGACATATCAGAACTGCCAAACTCTTCCAGACGCGCAGTGTTGAGCGTTTTAGTGTGTTGCTCTAGCGAATTGCCGTGTTGGTCTAGACGCTTACGAATGATCTCGTAAGCGCTCGATTCAGAAACCGCTTGGTCGATAGCCTGCGCTGGATCAATATCTTGGGCAAGAGCTTCGTTATCAGTTTGTTTGGTCTGTTTATTATCGGACATATTGATCACTATTCTTAATTAGCGTTTGGCTTAGATCCCCTCTCCCTACTAGGGAAAGGGAGTACATTAATTTGTACTGTCTGTGTATATATCCTTACTCCTTAGAAGATTTCACATCCAATAATTTACCTAATACCGATTCTAACGCAGGACTTTTTTCCATCAAGCCTTCAACCGTTTTACCCATGCCTAAGCCTTTGGTAAACGACTGTAAATACTCGCCACCACCGACAATATCAATATTCGCTTTTGATAGCGCGGTTGCCAATACTTTTGCCTGATCATCTGCAATCTCTTTATTTGCTTCAATTTCTACCAAGGCTTGCTCAAAGTCTTTTTCTAGTTGCATGCGGAATTCTTCATGCTCTTTGGATTCAGGGCTCATTTTATCCATCGCCTTAAACTTCTCGATTAAACCTTCTGCTTCCGATTTGTATTTTTCACGTTGTACTACGGCAGCTGCCAAACCAATTTTCTCATTACCAATCGCTTCAACATCCATTTTTTCTTCTAGCACTTTAGCTTCTGCAAGGCCTTCTTTTTGAATAGCGTCTGCCATCACTTCTTTCACCTGTGCTTCTGCTAATCCCGATGCGGCTTGTTCTGCTTGTGCACCTTCTGCTAATTGCTTTTGTGCATCTGCCTCTTTTGATGATGCTTCTAGTTCAGCCTGAGCCAGAATATTAATTTCTTTTGCTTTGTGTATTGCTTTTACTTCATCTGCTTCGGCTTGTTTTACTTGCTTGACCAGCTCTTCTTCTGCCTGTGCTTCGGCAGCAATAATGGTGGCTTGTTTAAGACGATCTGCTTCGGCTACTACACGTACTTCTTTGATTTTCTCTTCTTGCTCTGCAACCGTTTTATCAACAGCAACACGCTCACGAATCACATTAGCGATTTCTTTACGTTCAACTTCTAATGCTTTCTCTTTTTCAATGCGTTGTAATTCAACTTCACGTTCTTTAGCTACGATTTCTAATTCGCGTGCGCGCCCTACTTTCTCTTCTTCTATAGCAACTGCGCGTAAGCGATTATTTTCGGATACTTCTACTTCACGCATTTTGTTTTGTTCCATCACCTGCAATTCTTCTTCGGTAATAATACGCGCGCGTTCAGATCGTAAACGTTCTTCTTCAATTACTTTATTTGTCTCTGCTTCTTCTCGTGCTTGGATGGTTTGTACTTCACGCTTTTGGCGCGCCGTTGCATCGGATTCTTGACGTTCTAATTCCAGCATTGCTTCGCGTGTTTCTACATTTTTCTTAGTAATTGCAAGATCTTCATTTTTTTGTAATTCATTGGTATGTACATTTTGTAATGCTGTTAGCTCGGTGATTTTACGAATGCCTTCTGCGTCTAAAATATTATTAGAATCAAGGTGCGTGATGGGCGTTTGCTCCAGGTAATCAATCGCCACGTCTTCAAGTACATAACCGTTTAAATCATTACCGATAACTTCAATAATGCTGTCACGGAAATCAATACGGTTTTCAAAGAGTGTTACAAAATCCATATTTTTACCGACGGTTTTAAGCGCTTCTGAAAACTTGGCGTTAAATAATGCATGAACTGCATCTTTATCAGATGCGCGATCGACGCCGATAGACTTAGCCACTTTTAAAACATCTTCCTGAGTTTCATTAACGCGCATATAAAACGCGACTGTAATGTCAGCACGGATATTATCTTTACAAATCAAACCGTCCTTATTCTTTCTATCAACTTCAAAGGTAATCAATGACACCTTCATTAATTCTTTTTTATTAATAACGGGCCAGACAATACCACCTGTAAATTTCACCTTAGGTGTGCTTGATGTATCGTTGATAATCAACGCCCAACCTTGTGGGACTTTGACGTAGAACTTAGTGAATGCAATTAATATTGCGATAACCAAGAATGCGATGATTGCGATAGCGACCAATGTAAAGATTGTGACTGAACTGCCCATTTTTTATAACCCCAGATTGTTTTTACTATTTTGTTTCTTTATTGAGACCTTTGCACAAGAGATATGTCGTTCAAAAATCTTATTAGTTTAAGCGTACTTTATATGTGTTTTGATCTATAACGTAATCGGTAATAATCACGCTATCACCACGTTTTAAAATATTCGGTTCTTCGGCTCTCACCTTTAATATTAAGCTTGCCCCCTCTATATCTATATCCGCATCCCCAAACGTAGTAGTGACTTTATTGGTGCGGATAGTTGCAATATGCCCTATTAAGGAATCGGCTTTACGCCCTTCTGCACTTTTTTTTAATTTTTGAAAAACAGGTTTTAACGGTGATAACAGCGTTCCGACTATAGGTGCTGAAATAACAGGCGCCAAAACTAACACCCAAAAACCAAGAACCATTTCAAGCCAGCCTGCTTCAATTTTGTCTTGATAATAATGCACGATTAAAAAACAAAATATCCATGAGAAAAAGATAACCAAAGAAATGCTAATAGTTACCGGTATGCCATCGAGTTTAAATCGGCTCATCCAACCCGAAGTTGGATCGGTCGTTTCTAGCTCTGTGCCCTCACTGATTACACCATCTATTCTATCGCCACCAAAATCAAAGTCGCCAAACCCAAACAGGGAGGATAACCAATACACCAGGGTTAAGCCCAATAAACCCGTATAAAAAAGGGTTGGAAACGTTAGAATATTACTTAGAAAATCTACCATGTTATTTATAGTTAGAATACTATTTTGATTATTATAAACACAATAATACTGCGCATTCAATGAATGGACACTGAATTTACGGAGTTTTACGCGAGCTATTTAACCTCCCGTGGCACTCATATGACGCATAATGATCGGCTGTTCATTAATATTAAAATCATGCCCTTTCGGTTTGAGTTGCATAGAATCTATGATTGCTTGGCGTAATATTTCATCATCCGTTGGGTGTGCTCTTACAATTTTACGTAAATCCAAGGAATGTTCCTGACCCAAACACAGTAGCAACATGCCTTCTGCAGTGACGCGTACGCGGTTACAATCATCGCAAAAATTATGACTATGAGGTGAGATAAAACCAATACGGCTGTGGTTTTTAGTACCGTCAACATCAGCACTATCTGCAAAACGATAATAACTAGCTGGCCCCCCAGTTTTTTCTGCTGATTTCACTAATGAATAACGTTTTTTGATTACTTCTAATAATTCATCGCTGGAATAAAAAGAAGCCGCTCGATCGTGATCACCAATCTCGCCCATCGGCATTTCTTCGATAAAACTAATATCCATATTGCGTTGGCGTACAAATTCGATAAGATCAAAAATTTCATCATCATTGTAGTTTCTCATGATCACGCTATTAATTTTGACTCGCTCAAAACCTACTGCTAGCGCGGCATCTATTCCCGCCATGGTGCGTTCAAGCTTGCCAGTACGAGTGATCTTTTTAAATCGGTCGGCACGTATCGTATCTAGGCTGATATTAATACGCGTTACACCTGCATCTTTAAGCGGCTGCGCGAATTTTTCTAATAAGCTGGCATTGGTTGTAACGGTTAAATCATTCAAGCCATCAAGCTGCCCTAATGATTCAAAAACCGTGATTATGTGACGACGCGTTAAAGGCTCTCCTCCTGTAATACGGATTTTATTCACT
>DQUJ01000234.1 GCA_015662325.1 Leucothrix mucor
GCTGTCCAATTTATATTATTCTATTTTAGTCTTGTCATTTAGTATTAATAGTACCCATATGGTCTTTTAGTAGCTTTAGTGATTTGGAAATATCAGGCAAGCTGGGTGATAGGTTCACTGTATTTAATTGATCAAGCTGCTTTTGAACGGCTGTATTTTGTTTTTCTGGGTAGTAATCTAAGATGAGTGTTTTTAAGCGCTGAATTTGTTGATGATAGTTTTCATCATCACTTTGAAATAACATCATTCGTAATGTTTCGAGGCGTAATGACAGAAGTTGATAGATTCTTTCTTTAGCGACTGTATCCATTTCGCTTATAATTGGCTTGTTATATTTACGAATGACAACCGCATCATTTATAGTTTTTCTAACGCGTGTTACTAATGATTCTTGGTTATGTTTTTTCGCTTCAATGGGATTAGGCTGCTTGTTGTTATCTGGACTGTTGGCCTTATTTATATTTTTTGTCGGCAGTAATTCAATGACGGTGGCATTTACCTTACTATTTGCGGGCAATGGTTTTAATTGATTGAGTAGCGTGTTTATTTGATTCGATAAAGCCGTTACATCAACTGCGGCATATTGCTTAATTGCAGCAATATCTTGGCTGATTTGTTTGCGCACAGGTAGTAAAGCTAAAGAGCCACGCTCCACGAGCAATGTATCTGCCAATTTAAATGCACTAATAGCACCTTGTTTGTCTTGTTTTAAATTAAAGCGTTGCACTGCTGTTTGCAAAAGGAAATGCACCTCTCCTAAAGACCAGTCTTCAATGCTTGGACTTTGTATTTTAACGGTGGCTTGTTGTTTTGTTAGTGTCACAACTTGGGTATAAACTGTTTCTGCAATATGCTGCGTGCTGTCTTGAATGCTGCGTAATTCAGACATGGCGCTATCAAGATGTTCTTTACTATCAACTAAGTTTTCATTTAGGTTTTTTTCTAATGCGGCCACTCTGGTCTTTTTAGAAAACTGAGGCAATTCTTGTTTGATCTGCTTAATTTCAACAATGTTAGCTTTGGCTTTATCATGAATTCTAAGCCAGTTTTTATAGCCAGCGGCAATACCCACGGCGGTAAAGAACAATGCCATCCAAGCAATGAACTGCGTAAATCGCATTCGCCGATTGAGTTTCTTAATTAATTTTTGTTGCTCGTCATCCATAGTTAAAGCGTCAAATAATGGTTATTGTTTGTGATGTTTTTCCGTGGTGCTTAATACTTCTAGTAGTGTTTCGCCGCTAGGGTCGTCTGCAATCAGTAATCGGCCAGTAAAGCTACTGGGAATATAGCGCTGCATACGTTGGCTTCCAATCAGCAGTGTCACGTGGTTTATCCAATCATCACCTTTGCTTAGATTGAATAGATTAGCAACACTTGAGCCACTCGTCAGCATTATTATATCAAGTTCTTTACGTTGCCAGTGTTGTTTTAAAATATGGGTATCAGTTTGCGGGCAGTGACGCTGATAAGTGTCGATATAATCGACGTTTGCGCCACGTTTAACTAATGTGTCATGTAGCAAATTACGACCAGAATCACCACGAACGATGGCGATATTTTTAATGTTAGATTGCCGCATGCTTAATTGCTGAATGTCGGGCAGTTCTAAAAAGGCTTCGCTATTAAATAATAGCTTCGGCACAATATCAGCCGATAGGCCTTGTTGCGTTAAAACCTCGGCTGTTTTTTTGCCAATTGCCGCAATTTTTGTATTGCTTGTTAACAGCGCAGATTTATCCAGCCATTTTAAGCTTTGAACCACCGAATTTGGGCTAATAAAAATAACAAGATCATATTTGTACAGCGTTGCTAATTGCAGCTTTGCGCGGGCAGGGTCTTTAGGGTCGCTAATTTCTATTAATGGAAATAACAGCGTATGAGCGCCTGCTTCTTCAAGTTTTTTTTGTATATTTTCGGCTTGATGAATAGGGCGAGTAATCACCACCCATTTGTTTTTAATAACCGAAAAATTTGCTGACATATTAATTGCGTGTTCGTTTAGTGCTCAATGCCAAGCTGTTCTAAAATTGCGCCGCCACCTTGCGAAAGCAAATCTTCAGCAACAGCTGTGCCTAATGCCTCAGCTTCATCGTATGTGCCTTCGCGTTCGGCGCGGAATATTTTCGAACCATCGGGGAAGCCAATCAAACCGCGAATTCGCAGTTTGCCGTTATCTAGTTCTGCATAACCGCCGATAGGCACTTGGCAACCGCCGTTTAAACGACTGTTTTGAGCACGCTCTGCGGATACGCGAATCGCTGTTTCTGTATGGTTAAGTGGCGCTAATAATTTATTGATATATTCATCATCGCTTCGACACTCAATGCCAATTGCGCCTTGTCCAACAGCAGGTAAGCTTTCATCCGAGGTAATGGTGTGGGTGATTCGCTCGTCAAACCCTAAGCGTTTTAAACCAGCTGATGCGAGAATAATTGCATCGTAATCTCCATTATCCAGTTTAGCTAAGCGGGTATTTACATTGCCACGTAAGTCTAATATTTGTAAATCAGGGCGGCGTTCACGAATTTGCGTTTGACGACGTAAACTACACGTGCCGACTTTGGCATTTAGGGGTAAATCATCAAAATGTTTATAGGTATTTGATACAAATGCATCGGTCGGGTCTTCTCGTTCTAAAACGACCGATAAATGCAAACCTTCGGGGAATGCCATTGGCACATCTTTCATCGAATGTACGGCAATATCTGCCGCACCTTCTAGCATGCCGGTTTCTAATTCTTTAACAAATAAGCCTTTGCCGCCAATTTTTGCCAGCGGCGTGTCTAATATTTTATCGCCCTGCGTTACCATCGTGACTAATTCAATCTCAAGATCGGGATGAAACGATTTTAATAGGCGGGTAACTTCTTCTGCTTGCCAAAGTGCAAGGGGGCTTTTTCGGGTGGCGATTCGTAAAATATCAGACATACGGTAGGTTCTTTTTAATAAGTTATTGAACTTGTTACCTGTATCATTTTCTAATAATACAGGGTCTATGCTATGATGTAGCTAAACCCCGACTTTACGTTAAATCCCGCTTTGAGGCTATAGTGCATCTATATTCTATGAAAATATTGTTCGCCAACCTGTTTGTTTTTTTATCAGTGATCTTATCCACGTCTTCTGTTTTTGCATCTGAAAAATCATTAGTGATTGAAGAGAGCGATTTTCAGCAACTTTCCCAAGAAATGAAAAAAAAGAAGGTGGGGTTAGTGTTGATGCTACACGCAGAATTTTGTCCGTATTGTGAATTAATGGACAGTGATATTTTATCGCCGATGATTAAAAGTGGCGAGTATGTTGATAAGGTGTTGATACGCAAACTGCAAGTGGATGAAGCGCGAGATATAAAGGATTTTACGGGCAAAGTTGTAGAGCCATCAGATATGGCGGCAAAGTATGGTTCTTTTGTAACGCCAACATTAGTTTTCTTAGATAGCCAAGGTAACGAAAGGGCGAAACAAATGGTCGGCATTAATACCGTCGAGTTTTTTGGCGCTTATCTTGATGCGGAAATAGACAAATTACAGAAGAAAATAGTAAGTGATGTAAAAACAGACGTTGCAGAAAAATCAACCTCCATGCAACAAATTCAAAACAAAAAAAACGGCTCAAATTAATGAACCGTTTAAAGTTTTAACTATGGATGACCTTAGTTCTTAACGATTGCGTACGAAACGACGAATCTCTGCTACATGACGACGACTCACTTCAAGCTCGTCTTCAATCTTATCAATCTGAACTTTAACGCGACCGATATTCGTTTTTGCTAAACCAGAAATACGGCTTTTAGCAACTAACGCATTACGATGGATGCGAATAAACTTCTCAGATAAATCCGTTTCAAGTGACTTAAGTGATTCTTCGATAATTACTTCGCCGTTCTTGTGACGTACTGTTACGTACTTTTGATCCGCTTGGAAATAGTATACATCTTCAATTGGAATTAATTCCAAGTTGCCGCGCATACGTGCGCAAATGTGTTTACGTGACGAACCGTCCAAATTTTCTGCTGCATCTGAACGTTGTGCACGGTTTAATGAGCGAGCTTGCTCAAGGCTTTTGAATAACTGTTCTTTTCTTATTGGTTTCATGAGGTATCCTGTAGCTTTTGTTGAAAAGGCTTCTAATGCATATTCTCCGTATGCAGTTGTGAAGATTACGGCGGGCGGGTTAGGCATGCCTGAAAGGTGTTTTGCAACTTCTAGTCCATCCATGACTGGCATGGATATATCAAGCAAAATCAA
>DQUJ01000007.1 GCA_015662325.1 Leucothrix mucor
CTGATGAAAATGGAGACACGCTGATGTATGACGTTGCCGATCGATTGGAAACCACCATGTGGGATATGAAAAAAATGTTCCCAAATTTGGATTGGTTTTCAGCGGTATCGTACAACCAGATGGGCGTTCCTACGGATATGTTTACACCACTATTTATTATCGCTCGCACCAGCGGTTGGGGCGCACATGTGATTGAACAACGCGAAGATGGAAAAATAATACGACCTTCGGCCAATTATGTTGGGCCTGAGAATTTAGAATTTGTACCACTGAATAAACGAACTTAAAGATTTTTTTGCCACAGAAACCACGGAAGGACACGGAAAAAGAAAAGATAGAAAAACTTATGCTCTCTCTCCCTAGCAGGGAGAGAGTTGGAGAGAGGGTAGAATCTCAAATACTGTTGGTATGCTTGAGCTTCTACCCCCTCCCTAACCCTCCCCCTGCTAGGTGGAGGGGACTTAATGCATGAAAGCACACCCCCCTACTTTTACAGGGTGTTTTATTTCTCTTTTTTTCCTTCCGTGTGTTATTCGGCTAACGCCTCACCCTAAAGGGTTGTCGTCGCTACGCTCCAACATGGTCTCGCGTTGCTCGGCTCCGTGGCAAAAAAAGTCTTTTGACCTTTCTTAATTTAGATAAAGTAGAGAACCAACAATGAGCCAAGCAGTAACACTAGACACCACCCGCCCTAACTTTGACAAAGTCATTCAAGACATTGTCGATTACGTTTTAACCTACGATGTCACAACATCAGACGAAGCCATGAAAACCGCACGCTATGATTTTATGGATACCATCGGTTGTGGCTTACTGGCACTCAATTACCCCGCCTGCACCAAAATGCTTGGACCCATTATTCCTGGCGCAACCATGGAAGGTACTGGCTCGCGCGTACCCGGAACATCTTACGAACTTGACCCTGTACGTGCCGCTTGGAATATCGGCGCAATGGTGCGTTGGCTGGATTACAACGACACATGGCTTGCCGCAGAATGGGGGCATCCTTCGGATAACCTCGGGGCTATTTTATCATTGGCTGATTATCTTTCTCGTCAGCGCATAGCGACAGGCAAAGAGTCGCTCACAATGAAAGATGTTATTACGGCAATGATCAAAGCACATGAAGTACAAGGCGTGATCGCGCTAGAAAACTGCTTTAACCGCGCAGGATTAGATCATGTCATGTTAGTTCGGATTGCATCCACCGCCATTAGCGCACAAATGCTGGGCTGTAACCGCGATGAATGTCTCAACGCAGTTTCTCATGCTTGGCTAGATGGTTCAGCCCTACGCACTTATCGCCATGCGCCAAACACAGGTTCGCGCAAATCTTGGGCGGCGGGTGATGCTTCTTCTCGTGGCTTGTTCTTAGCGTTTATGGCGCAACGTGGCGAGATGGGTTATCCCTCTGCCATCACTGCCAAAGGTTGGGGGTTTCAAGATGTTTCATTTCGTGAAAAAGAATTGATTTTTAATCAAGGCTACGGCACTTACACGATGGAAAATATCTTGTTCAAGATTTCATTCCCCGCAGAATTTCATGCCCAAACTGCCGTTGAAGCAGCCATTACTTTGCACCCAGACGTTGCAAACCGTTTAGATGAGATTAAAAGCATCAACATCAAAACCCAAGAATCTGGCGATAGAATCATCAACAAAGTTGGTCCATTAGATAACCCTGCAGATCGAGATCACTGTTTGCAATATATGATTGCCATTGGGCTACTCAAAGGCAATCTCACCGCCGAGGATTATGAAGATGACGTTGCCAATGATCCGCGTGTTGATGCCCTGCGTGACAAAATGGAAGTCAGTGAAGACCCACGTTTCACCAAGGAATATTTAGAAGCAGATAAACGCGCGATTGGTAATTCAATTCAAGTTTTCTTTAAGGATGGGACATCTACCGACAATGTAGTGGTTGATTACCCTGTCGGGCATCGCCGCCGCCGTGAAGAAGGCATCCCACTATTAAAAGAAAAGTTTGAGAAATACCTACGTGGTCAAATTAGTCAGAAAAAATCTGATCAAATTCTTGAAATCTGTGCAGATCAAGCTACCTTTGAAAGTACAACCGTAAATACAATGATGGGACTTTTATCTCAATAAGGAAAAATCAGCAATGAACGTCAGCGAAGCATTAGAACAACGAAAATCCGTCCGCTCTTATTTAGATAAAGCTGTCGAACCTGAAAAGATTCGTGCGATTTTAGATGCCGCACGCCATGCGCCATCAGGGGTAAATACTCAGCCTTGGCAAGTTGCTGTGGTCAGTGGCAACACCAAGCAATCGCTACAAGAAAAAATCGAAGAGACTTTTCGTGGTGGCGATAAAGGTAAAGCAGAATACAGCTATTACCCTACAGAATGGAAAGAGCCGTTC
>DQUJ01000020.1 GCA_015662325.1 Leucothrix mucor
GGGAGCGACCATTCTCAAAATCCACGCCTAGGATCTGATGCCTTGTAAGCACGCAGAATTTTATGGACTTTATCAGAGCTTCCTTAAACGAAGGAAAATCGCTTATTTTGTTTCGTTACTCCTTTTATGTTTCGTTTCTTCTCATGTAAATGTCTCATAAATTTATATAAAAACTCTTTTCTATATCTTCATTGTAAACGTACAATAAGTAGTGGTTTAACATCACCGATCAATAAAAAGAGAATTTTATGTCTATTGTTTACCCTCTAAAAAATCATTATTTAACAGTAAATACTATTTTAACCATTGTATTATCACTAAGTGCCTGTTCAAGTCATGTCAATGAAAAGCCTAACCCAGCAGTGCGTACTTTAAAGGTGTCCTTTGTAGGTAACGAAGCAGGCAATGAAGCCGATAAAGTAACAAACGCAGAAACAGATAAAACGAACATAAGTGATTCTTGGGAAGGTTATAATCGAGGTGTTTTTCGTTTCAATGCGGCTTTGGGTAAAGCAGTAACTAAGCCTCCAGCGAAAGCGTATAATTCATGTTACCCGAATTAGTTGATAACAATATTAGCAAATTTTTCTCTAACCTGGGAGATGTGAGTAATGTTATTAACAACACACTTCAGCTAAAACCTCGCGAAGCTATGAATGATTCTGCACGATTACTTTTTAATACGAGCTTTGGTTTGGCTGGTTTTTTGGATGTTGCTACTGAAATGGGGTTAGAGAAACACCGTGAAGATTTTGGGCAAACGCTGGCTGTTGTTTAGGGTGTTCTTTCGGGGTCTTATTTAATGCTACCGATTTTAGGACCTTTAACCCTAAGAGATGCAAGTGCGCGTTTGAGTATTGATCTACTGACTGATCCTGTTTCATATCATGATGATGCGTTAGCTATTACCTCATTAAAATATTTAGATAAACGCGCTGATTTATTATCGAGTGAGGAAGCCTTCAAGGGTATTGCAATTGACCGCTACAATGCGATTCGAGACGCTTGGTTGCAACAGCGGCAGAGTTTGATTCGTGATGGTAAAGTAGATGTAAAACAGCAATCTGATTTAATTGATGAGCTAGAATCATTAGATGCAGATGAGTGATGAAGAGGTTGCAGAAATTAAAATGAATAACATTCATATTTTAGGAATTTGCGGTACGTTTATGGGCGGCATCGCGCTGCTTGCAAAAGAGGCGGGGATTAACGTATCAGGTTCGGATGAAAACGTCTATCCGCCGATGAGCACCATGCTCGAAGAACAGGGTGTAGAAATTGGCAAGGATTTTTTAGTCTCGCATATTAAAGATAATGAGAAAATAGTGGTTGGCAATGTGATGACGCGTGGCAAAGATGTTGTCGAGCATGTGCTTAATCGTAACTTATCTTATACCTCTGGGCCGCAGTGGTTATTTGAAAATATTCTTAAAGACCGATGGGTTCTGGCTGTTTCGGGCACACATGGAAAAACCACTACGGCGAGTATTCTTACTTGGATATTGGAATATGCGGGGTTGAACCCAGGTTTTTTAATCGGCGGAGTACCAGAGAACTTTGGTGTTTCGGCGCGCTTAGGTGATTCGCCTTTTTTTGTGGTAGAAGCCGATGAATACGATACTGCATTTTTTGATAAGCGTTCTAAATTTGTACATTATCACCCGCGCACGGTTGTCATCAATAATTTGGAATATGATCATGCCGATATCTTCCCTAATTTAGATGCGATTAAAACCCAATTTCATCACTTGATGCGAATGGTGCCAAGCGAAGGTCTTGTGATTGCAAATGGCGAAGAAAAGAACGTGCAAGATGTTCTTGATAAAGGCTACTGGACACCCACAGAGTATTTTTCATCAGCTTTGGAAAATGAAGAAAGCAGCAATCATAACAACAATAATGATAAAAAAGGCTGGAGTGTTTCGTATCTAAAAAATGACGGCAGTGAATTCGAAGTGTTTTTTAATGAAGGAAATGATAGAGCTGCGAATGAATCTCAAGGCATTGTTAAATGGGATTTATTAGGTAAGCATAATGTAAGCAATGCACTGGCGGCTATCGCGGCGGCTCGTCATGCGGGTGTTCCGGTTAAACATGCAATTGATGCATTAGCAGAATTCAAAGGAATCAAACGGCGTATGCAACTGCGTGGAGAAGTGGCAGGTGTACGCGTTTATGATGATTTTGCGCATCATCCTACTGCGATTGAAACGACACTACAGGGCTTGCGTGCGAATGTAGGTGATCAACACATTGTTGCTATTTTAGAACCGCGATCAAATACTATGCGCATGGGAATACATAAAGACAGCATCAGTGTATCGTTAGCGTTGGCAGATGAAGTTTACTTGTATCAACCCGAAGGCTTGGATTGGGATATGCGATCTGTGATGGATCAGTTGGGTAATAAGGCAAAACTGTACGGTAATATTGACGAGCTGGTTATGAGTGCAACGGCGGGGCGTAATGCAGGCGATCAATTATTGGTGATGAGCAATGGTGGCTTTGGTGGTATCCATGATAAATTGTTGGATGCTTTGTAAGAACGGTGAAAGTTAGTTGGGATCAGAATAAATATGAGTCATGAAATAAAAAATAAACTCACCGTAACCTTGATTATGACGGGCGCATCGGGTGCACAATATGGTCTGCGTGTATTAGAGGAGCTAGTGAAAGCAGGGGTGTCGATAAACTTATTGGTGTCAAAAGCGGGACACATTGTTATCAATACAGAAACCGATTTAAAGATACCCGGTAGAGCCAAAGATATTCAAGTTTTTTTTACGGAGCGTTATAACGCCGAAGCTGGGCAGATCAAAGCATTTGAACGTGAGCAATGGTCGGCCCCCATAGCTAGTGGTAGTGGTGTTGCAGATGTGACCGTGGTGTGTCCTTGTACTACAGGTACATTGTCATCGGTAGCGGTTGGTAGCAGTAAAAACTTGATTGAACGCGCCTTAGATGTTGCCATAAAAGAACGCAAAAAAGTCATTTTGGTGGTACGAGAAACCCCGTTTTCTGATATTCATTTAGAAAATATGCTTAAGCTCTCGCGTATGGGGGTGGTTATTATGCCTGCAAACCCTGGGTTTTATCATCAACCTAGTAGTATTAATGATATTGTTGATTTTATGGTTGCAAGAATATTGGATCATATAGGTGTTCAACAAAAAATACTACCAATATGGGGGGGCTAATCAAATGAAGAGCCATCAAAAACAGCATGATACTTGCTATTAAAGGCGTTAGCACTTACTATTCTGATCACTGTTTTTGAACTGGAAA
>DQUJ01000023.1 GCA_015662325.1 Leucothrix mucor
AAAGCGTTTACGATGGTATCTTAGCGTCTGCTTTTAGTGCTTCTAATGATGAGAGACCTTCGCACGAGAGATATGACGGATTAAAAATGCTTAAATTCTCCCTGATTTCCTTAAAAGTTTGCTCAATAGCCCTGCTATTAGCCTTATTTTTAAGAAAAACAGGAAAAATCACGCTACTTTTACTCTCGCCATACTCTCGTACAAAGGCCTCTTATTTATTAACTGATACCTTGTGCGATGCTTGTTTTATCTGGCCATTGCGTGTACTAAGGTCTCTACTTGATTAAATTTTAACCAGCAGTTATACCGTTATCTTACAGAAAGAACAATAGGGCGATGTCCTAGTTTTTCTGCTTTAAGTTTCCAGTTATCAGCACTTTTTGAACTAATAGGCCCTGCAATAACGCGATACCATGTGCGACCTTTCACTACTTTTTTCTTGATGTAGGCAGAAACCCCTTTTTTACTTAAGCGTTTGACTGTTTTATTCGCGCGGCTTTTGCGTTTGAATGAGGCTACTTGTAATAAAAAATCACCTTTTTCAACGGCTTCTGGTTGAATATCTTCAGCATCAAGCAACGCTACTTTTTCTGCAACGTTCTCTGTGATATTTGGGGCTTTTACCGCGATAGTAACGGGTTTACTTGTGTTAAGCGCTGTGCCAACGGGAACATCTAACGTAGGTAATACAGCGTAATAACTAAAGTTATTATGACGTGGTGCAGGCGTATTTGAGCGAACCGCTTTTTTAGCTTTCGCAGTAATTACCGATCCGGTTGTGTTTTTTCCCGTTTGCGCAGAAGTAATTTTTTGTTGAACGGTAGCGACAGAGGATAACCGAGAGTTTTTGTTATTGGCAAAATAGTACATGCCTAAACCAACTAACAAACCTAATATAATTCCAGAAAACATCCAAATGATTCCGCTTCCCCCAACGAAACCTGTATCTAGAGATTCACTTTGTTTAAAATCTTTATACATTTAATAACTCACTCTTTTTAGTGTTATAAATCAGCCCTTCATCCTTAACTTACTTATTTTGAGTTATTATTGTTTTTGTAAATAAGAAGTATCCGAGAAATAATGCCATTAATCACTTATACTTACAAGACTATTCTCATCCATCTTGATAAGTTAAGTAATATTATTTATATGCACACAAAAAATATTTATGAATAAATTAAACGATTTTTTGTGTCATTGAAAGGAGTTATAAAAAATCCATTGGGTCTGTATCTATCGACCAACGAACACCCCCTGTTTTTCTAGCATTAAGTAATTCAATTAATACTTTTTCTAATCCACGATGCAAACTTGCTCGCCGAACAGATGAAAGTAATAATTGAAACCGAAACCGATTGGCTTTTTTTGCCAAGGGTGACGGTACAGGCCCCAATAGTGATAATTCTTTTGCTTGATTTTCATCAAGCGTAGCTTGTAGCCCTACACGTAATTTGTTTAAAAACGAAAAACCCGCATCTGAATTATCGGCACTAACACGTATAAGTGCTTGTGCTCCGTAGGGTGGGTAGCTCCAAAGTTGTCTTTCGTTCAAAATATGTTTGGCTGTTTCGTAATAACCTTGTGAAAGCAGGCTTAACAGTATTGGGTGTTCGGGTTGAGAGGTTTGCAAAACAACGCGTCCTTTGGCTTCCCCTCTGCCTGCGCGACCTGCTACTTGCAGGACTTGTTGGGTTAAACGTTCTTGTGCGCGGTAATCGATACTAAACAAGGCTTGGTCTACATCTAAAATGCCGACTAAGGTGAGTTTAGGAAAGTCATGACCTTTAGTTAACATTTGTGTGCCAATCAAAATTACGGGCTCACCTTCATGTATTTGTTTGAGTTTTTTCTCAAGCGATCCTTTGCGGGAAGTGCTGTCACGATCAATACGAATCACGGGTGTATTGGGGAAATGTGTATTTAATACCTGTTCGATGCGTTCTGTGCCTTGCCCCTGCGTGGTGATTTTTGGGCTATTACATTGGGGGCAAACGGGTTTTATGATTTGCTCTATGCCACAATGGTGGCAGATGATTTTACTTGCGGCTGCGTGGTAGGTCATGCCTGTTTCGCAGCGATTACAATGTGCATGCCAGCCACAAGAAGGGCACATTAAAACGGGTGCAAAACCACGACGATTTAAAAACAGCATCACTTGGTTGTGATTGTTAATGTGCAGCTTTATTTCTTGCATCATTAAGCTGCTGATACCCGCTTCTAGCGGCAGGGTACGAATATCTTGCAGTACCATTTCAGGTGGCTTACGTGTACCTGGGCGACTCGCTAAACGTAGGTAGTGATAACGTTGCAGATTCACATTATGCAACGATTCTAAAGAGGGTGTGGCGCTGCCTAACAGAATAGGAATATTTACATCGTAGGCGCGCTTGATTGCCATATCACGCGCTTGATATAAAAAACCTTCTTGCTGCTTGAATGAAACATCATGCTCTTCATCAATAAGAATCGCGCCCAGATTTTTCATTGATGTGAACACGGCAGAGCGCGTGCCGATAACGATGTCAATCGAGCCTGATTTTGCGCCCATCCAAACGCTTAAACGTTCGCCGTTGGCTAAACCAGAATGCAGGGATGCAATCGACAGTTGTGGGAAATGTTCTTTAAAGCGTTGTAATAACTGCGGGGTTAAACCGATTTCTGGAATCAGCACTAACACTTGTTTTCCTGTATTTACGATCGGCGTTATGGCGCGCAAATACACTTCTGTTTTACCGCTGCCCGTAATACCATGCAGTAATATCGGCTTCGGTTTATCTTCTTGAAAGTAGCTATTTATTTGGGTGAAACAATTATCTTGTTCGTCGGTGAGTGTCAGTTCAATTTTTGGCAGAATAATCTCATCCGACTTTTTTTCAACAAAATCAGCATCTACTTCGCGTTGGCTAAGAAGTTCTTTTTTATCTAATTGATTTAGAATAGTCCGCCAGCTTTTGCCAAAAGTTTGCTGTAGTGGTTGCGCACCTAGCTCCCCTTGTTTTAATAATTTCCACATGGCTAACTGCTTGGGTGCGCGCTTTAAATCATCAGCAGACAATACCACCCCCGCTTCGCTTAATCGCCAAAGCGTTAATTTAGGTATGGCTTTTCCATTGCGTAACGCCACGGGAAGCGCATGGAATAGTACCTCGCCTAACGGGTGCAAATAATAGCGGCTTGCCCACGTTAATAGACCCAGCATAGGTTTATCTAATAAGGGCTTGTCGTCCAAAACTTCTATTACAGATTTTAATTTTTTAAATTCACTGGTGACATTAGTTTTTATTACTAACGCAGTGACGACAGAATTTCCTAGAGGAACACGCACTCGGCAGCCGATTGATGGAAGTGGAACAATAGAGCAATCGTAATCTAAAGATTTGTAGATGGGGCGTTGAATAACAGCGCGAATAGTTGTGCTATTTATTGGGTTTTTTATATTAGACTCATCCACAAAAAGAGTATAACAAGAAAATCTTTTTGGGTGATTTTTTGTGTAAAATTGAATTAGACATTTTTTTATGTTTAGACTGAAAATTTCATCAGAAAATAACAAAAAACAGCTAAGTGACTAATTATCAATCACTTCTTAGTTTATGCACAAAGCCTGTGGATAACTTTGTGGATTAAATCGTAATGAGTGAGTTAAACTAGGCTTTATACAGAGGCTAGAAACAATATTAGCAAACGTTAATACCCTGTTATCTGTTTATAATCAGTAGCTTACAGGGTATATGATAATTCAATATAGATTAGTGTAGAATAAATGCTTGTTTCTCCATTGCCTGTGTATAACAGGCAAAAGAAAAGCCTCGTTGTAGAGGCTTTCTTAGAAAATCAAGTGATTTAGTCACATATTTTAATGAAATTCACATAAAAAATATGAACCTTTTATATGTCGAGCTTTAACGTGAGTTATAGCTCTTTTAAGCTAGTAACAAGATCATTTGCCACGTCCTGACCATCGCCGTATAACATACGGGTATTATCAGCAAAGAATAGGTGATTTTCGATACCAGAGAAGCCTGTACCTTTGCCGCGTTTAACTACAATTACATTCTTGGCGTAATCAGCATTTAGAATCGGCATTCCGTAAATTGGGCTATTTTTATCTGTTCTAGCCGCTGGGTTTACAACATCGTTTGCGCCAATTACTAATACCACATCGGTGGTTGGGAATTCTTCGTTGATTTCATCCAAATCATAAATAATATCGTACGGTACGCCCGCTTCTGCAAGCAATACATTCATGTGGCCCGGCATACGACCGGCTACAGGGTGAATCGCAAACTTAACCGTAACACCACGATCTTGCAGTTGTTTAGTCATTTCCCAGACTTTATGCTGCGCTTGCGCAACAGCCATTCCGTAACCGGGGATAATCACGACTTTTTCGGCAAATGCCATCATTACGGCAACATCGGTAGAATCAATTTCTTTCATGCTTCCAGTAGCGGCTTGTGCCTCGCCATTGCCACCATCGCCGAAGTTACTAAAGAGTACATTAGAGATAGGACGATTCATCGCTTTAGCCATTAGCTGAGTTAGCAATGTACCTGCAGAACCTACCACAACGCCAGCAATCATCATTGCAGGATTGCCTAGCACATAACCTTCAAAGCCAACTGCTAGTCCTGTGAGCGCGTTGTATAACGAGATAACTACGGGCATATCTGCGCCACCAATCGGAACAGTCATCATCACGCCAAAGACTAATGCGAGTACAAAGAACACGGTTAATGTCATCATTGCGTATTCGTTGCCGCTAAGAATAATAGCTAAACCCAGTGTTGCCACAATGACGAATACCAATGCATTGGTCCACTGTTGCATTGGGAAGCGTATAACACCGCGCATCAGCCCTTGTAGCTTTGCGTAGGCGATTAAAGAACCCGAGAATGCCACCGTGCCGATTAATGCGCCCAGTACTGCCAGTGTTTGTACAATAGGCCCCATTTCTTTTTGCTGGATTAATACCACGCCTGCAATTGCCGCCGCCGCGCCGCCGCCCATACCATTGTAGAGTGCGATCATTTGTGGCATATCAGTCATTGCTACTTTTTTGCCGCTGATATAAGCGATAGCACCACCAATGACGATTGCCACCGTCATCCAACGATAATTATGCGTAATATCTGAATGGAAGTAGGTGATTAATGTTGCCATCACCATGCCGATACCTGCCCAAACAATACCGCGACGTGCCGTCATCGGAGAGCCCATCTGCTTTAAGCCAAGAATAAATAACAGTGCGCCTATAAAGTAGACAATTTGTATCACTAAATCCATATTCATGATTAGTGTCCTCCTTTATTCTTGCTACTTTCGATGTTTTTATCGCTAGGTTTAAACATTTCTAACATACGTTCTGTCACCACATAACCACCGACAGCATTACCTGCGGCGAGTAGAACTGCGATAAACCCAATCACTGTTTCTAGTGTAGTTTCTGCATGACCCATCACCACCATCGCACCAACTAACACGATACCGTGGATAAAGTTAGAGCCAGACATGAGTGGCGTATGTAAAATAACAGGGACTTTCGAGATAAGCTCGTAGCCTGTCACCGCTGCAAGCATGAATATATAAAGTGCAACAAAACCTTCCATTATTTTTCCCCTAATGTTTTGTTTAGTAGTTCAACCGTGCCTTCGTGCATTACTTGGCTGTCTTTGGTGAGCAATGAACCGATGATCACTTCATCGCCAAAATCAGGTTCATAATCGCCGTTTTCATCCAGCATGGGCAACATAAAGTTCATCAGGTTTTTAGCGTACATTTCACTGGCATGAACCGGCACTTGGCTGGCAACATCCAACGGCGCATGAATCACAATTTGGTTTCCAGAAGGCCCCGTGTAATTAATCGTTTCGCCTGCTTTAGTCAAGGTACAGTTTCCACCGCCTTCTGCCGCAAGGTCGATTATGACTGCGCCTTGCTTCATTTTTTCAACCGTTGTTTCAGGAATGATTTTTGGTGCTGGGCGACCCGGTACAGCCGCCGTTGTGATCAACACATCGGCATCGGCAATAATATCAGCTAATTCATCTTGTTGTTGTTCACGCTCATCTGCGCTGAGTTCGCGTGCATAACCACCATCGCCTACCGCAGAAATTGAAAGCTCAATCGCTTTTGCACCGAGTGATTCAATCTGCTCTTTGGTTTCGGGGCGAACATCGTAAGCTTCGACGATTGCGCCTAACCGTTTTGCCGTTGCTATCGCTTGTAAACCTGCAACACCCACGCCAATGACGATAACTTTAGAAGGGCGAATAGTGCCTGCCGCAGTGGTTAGCATGGGGAAGAAACGCGGTGCAAGATCAGCACCCATAATCGCTGCCTTATAACCCGCAATTGCCGCTTGAGATGACAACACATCCATCGACTGGGCGCGTGAGATGCGCGGAATTAATTCCATCGCATAACTGGTGATTTTGTTATCTTGCAATGCTTTTAACATCGCAATGTTATTGTGCGGAAGCAACGTCCCCATCAATACAGAACCGGTGTTCATCATTTCTATTTCATCTGCTGTTGGTGGCTGTATGCGCCAAATAACATTGGATTGACGATTCAATTCTTTGGCGTTTTCAACAATGGTTGCGCCTTTGAACTGATCATCCGAAATCATTGCAGCCGCGCCTGCGCCTGTCTCAACCAGCACTTTTACACCGAGTTTACTCAAACGAGCAATGACGGTAGCATCTATTGCTACACGGCGTTCGCCTTCGGCAGTTTCGCGTGGTATACCTAATTTAATTGGCATTGAACTTTTCCCCTAAAGATACACTATGAAAGCCACTAAAAGATTTCATATATTCTAGCGTGTACTTTACCAGAGCTAGCAACAAAAGGGGATAGACAAATAGGTTAATATTGTGTTTATTAGTATCGTTGTTGAAAATAGATTAAAGTATTTTAATT
>DQUJ01000185.1 GCA_015662325.1 Leucothrix mucor
GGCATGGCCGTGCAGGAATCGGTTGCAGAAGAGTGGAAAAAAGTCACAGGACATGTACTGATTGAAGCCTATGGATTAACCGAAACATCTCCTGGTGTTTGTGTGAACCCAACCAATAATAAACGCTTTTCAGGCAATGTTGGTTTACCTCTTTCTTCAACAGAAGTCTGTGTTAAAAATGAAGCAGGCGATGAGTTGCCCTTTGATGAGCCAGGCGAATTATGCGTGAAAGGCCCGCAAGTGATGCAAGGCTATTGGAATCGACCCGGAGAAACATCCAATGTGATGGATGCTGAAGGTTGGCTTCATACAGGCGATATCGCAATTATTGATGAAAAAGGTTTTGTGAAACTGGTTGATCGCCTTAAAGATTTAATTATAGTTTCTGGCTTTAATGTCTACCCAAATGAGATTGAAAATGTGGTTGCGTTGCACCCTAAAGTGTTGGAGGTCGGAGCGATTGGCGTGGCACATAAAAAATCAGGCGAAACGGTAAAACTGTTTGTGGTTAAAAAAGATACTAGCCTGACTGAAGATGAATTAATCAATTTCTGCCGACAACAAATGACGGGCTATAAATGCCCAAAGCATATTGAATTTGTAGAAGGTTTGCCGAAGAGTAATGTGGGTAAGGTGTTGCGTAAAGATTTGCGCAAGCTTTGATGAACATATAAAAGATATGCCACGGAAGACACAGAAATTTAAAAAAACTAAAAGGAATTCCGTGTCTTCCGTAGCAAACTCTTTTAATGGTTTGGTAGAAAAAGATCATAAGGGATATTTAACAAGATAAAGTGTAATGACCTGCCCCGGTTTTTATGAGAAAATTTGCCTAATAACTAAACAACTTACTTAGGTTTATCTCAAAAATGAAAATTAATCATAAAATCCGTAAAGCTGTTATACCTGTCGCAGGTCTTGGAACGCGCATGCTACCAGCCACCAAAGCCATACCGAAAGAAATGCTACCTATCGTTGATAAACCAATGATTCAATACATTGTTAATGAATGTATTTCAGCGGGGATTACTGAAATTGTACTGGTCACACATTCGAGTAAAAACGCCATTGAAAACCATTTTGATACCAGCTATGAATCGGAATCAACCTTAGAAAAACGTGTAAAACGTTCTTTATTAGAAGAAGTGCGTTCGATTTGCCCAAGCCACGTAACGATTATGCATGTGCGCCAAGGCGTTGCTAAAGGTTTAGGTCATGCCGTTTTATGTGCGAAACCTGCGGTGGGTGATGAGCCGTTTGCGGTGGTGTTGCCTGATGTGTTAATTGATGAAGTGAGTTGTGATCTAGAAAAAGAAAACCTCGCTGAAATGTTACGCATGTTTGACGAAAAAGCAGAAAGCCAGATTATGGTAGAGCCAGTGCCGATGGAAATGGTCAGTAGCTACGGTGTGGCAGATGTGAATGGTCATAAACTTAAGCCAGGCGTTTCTGCAAAAATGACGCAGGTGGTGGAAAAGCCGCCTGTTGATGAAGCTCCGTCTAATCTAGCTGTTGTAGGTCGTTATGTTTTATCAGCGGAAATTTGGGATTTATTAGAGCATACACCAACCGGTGCAGGTGATGAAATTCAACTGACCGACGCCATTGCGATGTTGATGGAAAAAGAAACAGTGAATGCTTTTCATATGACGGGTAAATCACATGACTGTGGTTCTAAATTAGGTTATATGATGGCGAATGTGGAATATGCAACGCGTCATCCTGAGTTGGGCGAAGCATTTAAAGCGTTTTTGAAAGATTATTGTTAAATAAAGTCTCCTCCATCAACCTAGAACAGGGAGGGTAGAAAGCTCGTAAAAATCAATAATATTTGGGTTTCTACCTCACCCCAGCCCTCTCCTGCTAGGAGAGGGGGCTTAACAATATTGAGAATTGAAAGTATTTTAAAAAAGCGACCTATCAAGGTCGCTTTTTTGTGCGCATAAATTGTTAAGCTGTTGTATGCTTAACTTAATTTGCATATTTATACTAATAACATCATACCTGCATTGACAGGTATCCCTATTTGTACAAAGTGCTATCCTGACAGATGGATTCCCGCCTACGCGGGAATGACAATCTGCTATTAATACTTGGCTGGTTTTTATGGATATAGTCTACATACGTGATTTACGCATTGATGCCGTGATTGGCATTTATGAATGGGAAAAGCGTATCAAGCAACAGATTAACATCAATCTGGAAATGGGTTGGGATAACAGCGTGCCAGCCGCATCCGATGATATTAAACATACGCTAAATTACAAAGCCTGCGCCAATTTAGTTAAAGACTTGGTGAATAGAACGGAATATGAATTGGTCGAAACATTGGCAGATAAAATAGCCGAGTTATTGCTTAAAGAAATGAAAATTCCGTGGATAAAAGTAGCCGTGGGTAAGCCAATGGCTGTGACTGATTCCAAAGAGGTTGGCGTAATAATAGAGCGCTTTCAAACAGTCAGCGAAACTGAAGTCTATTTAGATATTGGCAGTAATATAGATCGAGAGAAAAACATTCAATCTTGTGTTGATGAATTACAAACAGTGTTCCCTGATATTGTTTTTTCTAAAGCTTACGAAAGTGATGCAGTAGGATTTAATGGTGATGCGTTTATTAATCTTTCGGCGCGATTACACACTAAATTGAGTTTTGATGAGTTAAACATTTATCTTAAAACACTTGAAAATAAGCATGCCCGTAAACGCGATAACGAGAAGTTTATTTCCCGAACCTTGGATGTGGATATTTTGTTATTTGGTGATCAAGTGTTACAACCCAATATAGATTTACCACGTGAAGAAATTCTAAAATTCTCTTTTGTGTTATTTCCTTTATCTGAAATAGCTGGAAATTTTGTTCACCCGATTGAAAAAATAACGATTTCTGAATTAGCCAAAAAGTCTAATTTAGATAAAAGTACACTTACAGAAGTTAAAAACTTCCCTACGCTAACCTTAGATTAACGAATAATTATGCCAATTACACGTCAAAAAACCGTTCCCGTAAAAGTAGCCCAACATACCATTGGTGGTGATGCGCCAATCTTAGTGCAATCCATGACCAATACCGATACGGTAGATGTGGTACGTACCGTTAAACAGGTGGCAGAACTTGCCAAAGCAGGCTCGGAGTTAGTACGCATTACCGTTAATAACCAAGCCGCCGCCGAAGCAGTACCTGAGATTCGTGAACGTTTGGATAAGATGGACTGTGATGTACCGCTTGTTGGTGACTTTCATTTTAATGGTCATAAGTTGTTATCTGCTGTACCTGCCTGTGCCGAAGCATTAGCGAAATACAGAATAAACCCCGGTAATGTCGGCAAGGGAAAAAGCGGAGATGAAAAGTTTGCAAAGATGATCGAGTTTGCGGCAAAGTACGATAAAGCGGTACGAATTGGTGTGAATTGGGGTTCATTAGATCAAGTCTTATTAGCAAAAAAGCTGGATGAAAATTCCAAACTTTCTAGCCCCAAAGAACTAGCCGAGGTTCAACATGATGCTTTGATTGAATCAGCATTAAGTAGCGCACAAAAAGCTGAAACGTATGGGTTGGCACATAATAAAATTATCATTTCATGCAAGCTCAGTGGCGCGCAGGATTTAATAAAAGCCTATTTAGAGCTTTCGCAAAAATGTGATTACCCATTGCACCTAGGCTTAACCGAAGCAGGCATGGGTAGCAAAGGCATTGTCTCATCAACCGCCGCATTATCAGTGCTATTACAACAGGGAATAGGCGATACCATTCGTATTTCCCTTACCCCAGAACCTGACGCGCCGCGCGAGAAAGAAGTACAAGTAGGTCAACAAATTCTGCAATCTTTAAGCTTGCGTTCTTTCACGCCACAGGTAGTTGCTTGCCCCGGTTGTGGACGTACATCGAGCGATTATTTCCAGCATTTAGCACAGGATATTCAAGACTATTTAAATACACAAATGCCTGTTTGGAAAAATCAGTACGAAGGTGTGGAAGATATGTCGGTTGCGGTTATGGGCTGTGTTGTTAATGGTCCGGGTGAATCGAAACAAGCCAATATCGGAATTAGTTTACCCGGTAGTGGTGAGGCCCCTGTTGCACCTGTGTATGAAGACGGCGTTAAGACAGTGACCTTGAAAGGTGATCATATTGCGGCAGAGTTTCAGGATTTGGTTTTGGCTTATGTGAATAAAACTTATACCTGAGCCATCAATTAAAAGCCGATAATAGAAATTTAAATAACCCTAACTCAGCAACATTGGCGTGATTATATGGCTTATGTTGAGAAAGCTATTCCCAAAGTCGTGTATATGATTGTTTGATTATTAAGTTTATTTTTAGTTCCTAACCTTGTTACAACGCGCGATTCGCTACGTTGCTACGCAAGTGAGAACCGATTAACACGTCCTAGGGGACGGTGTTAATCGACCCAAACTCGCGCATTTCTAAACATGCGCATCCATGGGCTATCCTCACCCCAATCATCGGGGTGCCATGAATTAGTAACCGTTCTAATCACGCGTTCTGGGTGCGGCATCATAATCGTGAAGCGTCCATCGGTGTTACATAAACCTGTTATTCCAAGCTTTGAGCCGTTGGGATTTTCGGGGTACATATCGGTTGGGTTTCCGGCGTTATCTATAAAACGCATACTAGCAAATCCGTTACTAATAATATCTTTGGGTTTATTGGTATCAGTAAATACCGCGCGACCTTCGCCATGTGCAACCGCAATAGGAATCTTTGTGCCTGCCATGCCTTTGAGCATGATTGATGGCGAATCCATAACTTCAACCATCGCTACACGCGCTTCAAATTGTTCGGATTCGTTACGGTGAAACTCTGGCCAATGGCTTGCACCGGGAATCATCTGGCGTAAATGCGAGAACATCTGACAGCCGTTACACACGCCGAGTCCAAATACATCTTTGCGCTCAAAAAATGCGCTAAACTCATCCTTAGCACGCGGGTTATGCAAAATTGTTTTTGCCCAACCGCCACCTGCGCCGAGTACATCACCGTAGGAGAAGCCACCACAGGCGACTAAGCCACTAAAATCATCCAGCGATGTGCGACCCGAAATAATATCCGTCATGTGAACATCCACGGCACGGAAGCCTGCGCGATCAAACGCAACGGCCATTTCTTGCTGACCATTAACGCCTTGTTCGCGCAAAATAGCCACAGAAGGTCGTACGCCACTGTTGTTACTAGAAGTTATAAACGGCGCGCTGATATCATCATTGGCATCAAAACTCACTCGTGCGCTTAAACCCACATCGTGATAATCATCTAAGCGTTCAAATTCTTGTTGCGCACATTCGTCATTATCGCGCAGGGCTTGCATGCGGTAGCTAGTCTCGCTCCATATTTTTTGTAATTCAACACGGTCTTTTTGATAAATAGTCTGATGCGCCCATGTGAATGAAACTTCACCATCGTTGTTTAGTTTGCCGATCACATGCGAACAACCACCTAAATCTGCCTCGCGCAATGCCGACATGACTTCTTCGCTATCGCTATGATGGACTTGAATAACGGCACCGAGTTCTTCACTAAATAACGCTTCTAACGGTGTTTTAGCAACATCATCCAAGTGAACAGTAATACCGGTATGACCTGCAAATGCCATTTCACACAAGGTTGCTAACAAACCACCGTCGGAGCGATCATGGTATGCCATGATCTTACCTTCTTTGTTTAATGTTTGAATGGTATTGAAGAAGTTGATTAATGCATCGGGGTCGTTAACATCGGGCGCATGAGCGCCAACTTGAGAATAAACCTGTGCTAATGCCGAAGCCGCTAAACGATTTTTACCTTTGCCTAAATCAATTAAAATCAGATCGCTATCGCCACCTTCTTTTGCATTAGCATCTGTTCTTAATTGGGGTGTTAATGTTTTACGCACATCTTCCACAATCGCAAAACTGGTGGTGATGAGTGAAAGCGGGGCGGTCATTTCGTAATGTTCTGTGCCGTCTGCATCTGCTTTATCCCAGACAGTTTTCATCGAAAGTGAATCTTTACCCACGGGAATTGCAATACCGAGTTTAGGACATAGTTCTTCGCCCACTGCTTTTACGGTATCAAACAGAGCCGCATCTTCGCCTTCGTAGCCTGCCGCCGCCATCCAGTTAGCAGAAAGGAAAATATCGGATATTTTGCCGATTTTAGCGGCGGCGATATTGGTAATTGCCTCACCAATTGCCATGCGACCTGAAGCCGCAGGATTAACTAAAGCAATGGGTGTTCGCTCGCCCAATGCCATCGCTTCACCATGATAACCGACATAATCAGCACAGGTAACAGCAACATCCGCCACCGGAACTTGCCACGGGCCGACCATTTGATCGCGATTCACCATGCCAGTGATTGAACGATCGCCAATAGTGA
>DQUJ01000097.1 GCA_015662325.1 Leucothrix mucor
ACTTTACCAGAGCTAGCAACAAAAGGGGATAGACAAATAGGTTAATATTGTGTTTATTAGTATCGTTGTTGAAAATAGATTAAAGTATTTTAATTGCCGTTTTAAGGACATCATTATGAAAAAATCATCAATATTATTTGCCTTGCTAATCAGTGCACTTTTACCACTACATTTGGTAAGCGGAGAAGAAGAGAAAGAAACTAAAAAGATCATGATCAAACACGACTTGCACAGCGTGGATGTTAAGCATAAGGGCAAAGACATCAAGATCATGCGCGTACAAGATAAGAAAAATGAGATTGTAGAGTTTTATCGTAAAACTACGCGTGGCAAGATTCAGGCAATGTACCCGTTCGAGCCGCACAGAGTAGACACCATTGGTGAGCGCGAAATGATAGATTACGTTAAAGCAATGTCGGATGGGGATGATTCCATCATCATTATAGATTCTCGCACGCCAGATTGGGTAAAGCTGAGTGGCATGATCCCGGGCGCCGTAAATATCCCGTTTACAAAATTTAAAGAAAGTGAATCGACCTTAGAAATTATGGAAGACAGCTTTAATGTGCAATCGGGTGAAACGTTTAATTTCCATAATGCTAAAACATTAGTGATGTACTGTAATGGAAACTGGTGCGGGCAATCACCAACAGCAATTAAAAAACTATTAAAAATGGGTTATCCGGCAGCAAAAATAAAATATTACCGTGGCGGGATGCAAAGCTGGACTTCTTTGGGTTTGACGGTAGTTAAATAAAATCACTTTCTTTGAGGCCTTTGCATGAGAGTATAGCGAGAGAAAATAAGTGTATTTTTCTGTTTTTTTGTAGATTTGAGGGTAATAGCAGGACTATTAACCGAAAATATACGAAGAAACAGGGAAGTTAAAGCTATTTAAATCCGTCATACCTCTCGTGCAAAGGTCTTTCTTTAATAACAAATTCTGGATACAAAATGACACCACAAGAAATGTTTGATAAAGCCATTGCGCTTTATGACGAAGCAAATAAAAAAGACCCCAATACAGTAAAAGATGATGAAGGTAATGATGCGCCTAAAGAACTACTGTACTCGCAACGGATGCTGGATATGATCAACCGTTTTAAACCCGATGCCGATGACGTTGGCAAGCTTTCGGTCGCGGCACAGCATATAGAGCGTTGGACATCACCGCGAAGTGATTACCCCATGAATCGTAAAGGCTATCATTTGTGGCGTACAAAATTGTATTCATTTCACGCAGAAACAGCAGCGAAAATATTAGAAGAAGTGGGTTATGACGAAGCAACAATTGAGCGTGTTAGATTAGCGATTGGCAAAAAGAATCTAAAAAATAATGCCGATACTCAAATTCTTGAAGATATTGCCGCGTTAACCTTCATAGAACATTACATGATGACAATGTATGAAAACTTTCCACAATACGATGAAGAAAAGTGGATTGATATTATTATTAGAACATGGAAAAAGATGTCGCCAGATGCACAGGCGTTTGCATTGTCGGGGAGCGTGAAATTACCTGAAGCATTAGTGCCTGTTATTTTAAAAGCAATTGAGAAAAATAAGGCTGGCTAAGACTTTACTATATTAAGAATTTTACGTTCCTTCCTGCGCATACCCGCAAGATAAATTGTCGGAATAGCAAATAAAGTCAAAACAGAAGAAAAACCAACGCCCCACACAATAGAAGTGGCTACAGGCCCCCAAATAAGTGATTGCCCGCCAAGCCCAGCGGCGAGTGAGAACAATCCTGCGATGGTGGTTAGGGTGGAAATCATAATAGGAACTACCCGGCGACGGGCGGCGTAAATAGTGGCGTGGACAACGCTCATGCCTCTTTCTAGGCGATCGTTTGCCGCAGAGATCAATACAATGGCGGCATTCACCGCTATTCCCGCGAGTGCGACAATGCCGTATAAGGTATAAAGACTTAACGGGTTTTGAGTCACCAGCAAGCCAATAATTACGCCTGTAAATGCTAATGGCACGGTGGCGAGTATTATAATTGGTTGAAAGTAACTACGAAATTGTGTGCCCAAGATTAGGTACATCAAGCCAATGCCGATGATGAATAATTTACCCATTGCATCAATACTTTCTTGAATATCGTCGAGCTGTCCTGAAAAATTAAGATTGATACTCGGGAATTCTTGATGGTGTTTTTCCCATTCTGCGAGCATTAATTTATTCGCGGTAACCGTATCGAGTTGGCATTGTGCATAATCGCGTTTTTCGCCCCATTGCTGATTCATGGCATGTAATGCAGGTTGCACACGACAGGCCATAAAGTCTTCTGAATCTTCTAGTTTTTGAATATCTGCTTCTAAGGTGATAGCGCGTCGAAAGTTGTAATGGCGAATATTACCCAATGATACGTTGCGAGTTTGTGTTATTAATTGCTTTAGCGGAACACTGACTCCATTAGCTGTCGGCATTCTAAAATTCAGCAATGAGCCAATATCCTGCGTTTTTTGTTGCGTGCTTTTATCTCGATTAGCCTTCACTCTAATTTTTAATTTCTCGCCATTATCTTGCATTTCGGCAACGACTTCGCCATCCATTAGCAAACGAATGGTGCGCGTAATATCAATCGGGCTAATGCCCGCGCGTCGAATCGCATCGTGATTCATCTGCAAGGTGAGTTCCATACGGCCGCGCGATGCATCATCGCTAATGTCTTTTATGCCGCTGATATTTTCTAAAATACCACGCAAGGTATCGCTGGCAGCTTTGATTTCTTGGTAATCATCACCGCGTACTTTTACACTAATGGGCTTGCTTGATGGTGGTCCCGAAGAAAGCACCATAAAGGAAATATTATTTGCACCGATGACGGATATAACGTCTTTGCGCATGTCTTTTACGATAGTTTCTACATTGCGTAAACCCTCTTCCTGTGGCAATAAACTCACCACAATTTGCCCGTATTGATCACCGTACATGGGCTCCGTTTCTGTAAACATCATTCCCGAATAAGAAACAACGGCACGCGCATCTTTATCTTGCAGATGTTTTTTAACCTGTTGCTCTACTTTTAACGTGGTGCGCAAAGTTTCTTCTAAGGGTGTAGAAGCGGGCATTTCCACATTAATGTAAAAGATTCGTAAAGTGTCTGCGGCAAAGAAATCAACCTTAACCATGCCTGCCGCTAACGTGCCAATAGCGGTTAAAAATGAAAGCACAATCATACTCAGCGTCATTTTTGGCCAGCGGAGTGCACGGATTAATAGCTTTGAATATTTCAGTTGTATCCAATGAATAACTGATTCACGCTTGCGTTGAATGGTCGTGCGCTTTTTGAAATTTAATTTACTGGCATGAATATGGGCGGGCAACATCCAGAAGGCTTCGATGAGGCTAATCGCTAATGCAATGGTGATCACCATCGGGATTACTTTCATGAATTTACCGACAATGCCGGGCAATAACATTAAGGGTAAAAATGCGGCGATAGTGGTTAAAACGGCCGTTGTAACGGGTTTTGCAACTTCTTTCATCGCCTCCCTTATGGCCTTTAAGGCATCCATGCCGCGTTGCATTCGATAATAAATCGCCTCTACAACGACCACGGCATCATCGACCAACATACCTAATACAATCACCACGCCTAACAACACAGTGATGTTTAAGGTCTCGCCAATCGACGCTAAAATCCAGAAAGTTGCCGCTAAAATAAAGGGAATACCAATCGTGGTCAGCAAGGAAATATGGGTACCTAAAAATAACCAAGCAACAAGCAAGACTAGTAATAAGCCAATTAATGCATTGCTTTGCATGATGTTAATCGCTTTTTTGGTGGGCAGGGTTTGATCATCCACCATATGCAATTTAACGCCTGTATTGGCGATGATTTTATTTTGTTCATCGACCCATTTATTGAGCTTGTCGACCAGTTGAATAATATTAGTGTTGTCTTGTTTTAGTACCGATAACAAGATGGCAGGTTGCCCATTGAAACTCACTTTTTGGGTTGATTTTTCACGCGTTCGCTCTACTTTTGCGATGCGTGATAACGGCACTTCACCACTTAAACCCGGAATGGGTAATTGCGATACTGTTGTCGGATTACTGTCTTTGCCAACAATGCGCACCAGCCAACTTTGATTGCCAATATTGATTGTTCCAGCGGAAATATCTTGAAACCAAAGTGTAATGGAATCAGCTAATTGCCCTGGTGTAAGATGCAGACTTTCCAGCGCTTCGGAATAAAAACTGATGAGTAACTCTGGATCATCCAACGCGACGGTATTAATTCTATCAACCCCCGACATTTGCACAATAGCATCTGTCGCAAGCTGTGCTTGTTTGCGTAATTGCTCATCATCTGCTTGTGATGTAACGGCTATTAATGCCGCAGGAAAAGCATTTCCCGTGGTTATTTCGACAATAATGGTGTCTTGGGCTTCTTCGGGTAATTTGTCTTGTACACCTTCTAATTCACGTCGTAAATCATTCAGGCGTTTGTCGTATGTGCGTTCGTCCATATCTTCAAAGCGCACTAAAATACTGGAGGTACTTTCACGGCTATTGCTGGAAACAAAACGCATATCGGGAATGCCCGCAATTGCATCTTCGAGCACATCTGTCACGCGTTTTTCAACATCAGAGGCAGATGCACCAGGCAGAATGTTGATAATGGTGATCCAGTTAAAATTAATGGTTGGATCTTGTTGGCGCGGCATTTGCTGGTACGAAAGAAAACCAATAATCAGAACCAGAACAAAGGTCAGGTTTGCTAGTACGTGATTTTGAATGAGGCGCGCATACATAACGATGAATGAAGCGGTTATTTTTCCCAGTTAATCGCTTGTTTGTTTTTTAAGCGGTAGCGGTTCTGATCGACAATAAGTGACTTGCTGGGCAAATCAATATAGCTTGGTTGTCCCTCGCGCGCATTGGGCAGAGGGTGAAACTTTGCTTTACCTTGGTTTTTATTCTCGCTGCCCCGTTTACCCTTTGTGTTCTTTGTAGACAAGGCAATCATCACACCCAAGCTATTGTTGCGGCGCATAATATATTCGGCGGGAATTTTGGATTGTTTACTGGCCCATTCTAATCGTCCACTTAAACCTGCCCCAATACGCGTTTTATTAGCGATAGCTAAGCGCACTTCTTGAGTGCGCGTGGTTTCATCTATGGTATTAATAATACTGCGCAGTACGGCTTTAGAGCGAAGCGTGCCCGTCACAAATTCTAATAAAGGCGAATCTTTAATGTGCTGTATTTCATCGGGGGATAGCTCTGCAGTAATCTCTATTTTACCCGTTTGTAATAATTTAAATAATAGTGTGCCGGGCGCTACGAGTTGTCCTTCTTGCACGATGCGTTGGGTTATTTGCCCTGTAAAGGGAGCGCGAATAAGGCATCGACTGACTTCTAATTGTGCAATTTCATTGGAAATATTTCTAAGTTCTATATCAGCAAGCGTAGTTTGTTGATTTGCTTCTGCTTGATCAAACATTTCTCTGGCAATAGTACCTTGACGAAGTAAGGTTCGATTACGTGCAAACTGTTTCTTAACTAGATTAAATTGGGTTTTAGCCACTTTAACAGCCGCTTGCGCCTGCCTTTCTGCAAGCTGGTATGAACGACAATCAATAGAGGCAAGCACTTGTCCTTTTTTTACGTTTGCACCCGTTTCGGTTTTTATTGTGGTGATACGTCCTGTAATTTCGGCGCTTATAGTGGGGTGGTTTAAGCTAATAATACTTGCTGGCGCGCTATTTTGATCTTTAATTAAAAGCTCAGATAAAGGGCGAACAGTCACTTGAAGGGATTCTTCTTTTGAGGTGTTTGCTGCATCTGCAACCTTATCTACAATTTGATCTGCGTTAATGGTATCAGCTATTAGAACTGTGCTTAAAACAGTACTTAGCCCTAAAATAAAAAATCCCAGTATGTAATCAAATCTTTCGATATTTGTTTTCATACTGGGATGATTATACATACCAACTGGTATGTCAAACGTATTACGATAAGAACATACTGTTTATCGTAATATTAATTGCCCAAAAGTATTGGCATATTAAATATGCGCCGTAATTCCGTGCCCTCCGACTCAGGGAACTGCAGAAGTAGCCCCCTGAGCGGAGTAGAAGAGTGCGGAGTATGTAAGTACTTTTTGGAACGATTAATAAGCCGCCTACACTATTTTTTAAACAAGCATTAATAAGTGTTACATATCGTTCTATATTGTTGTAGTAGGAATAATTGCCTAATTGATACAGATGTCCTAGAATCAAACGTAG
>DQUJ01000112.1 GCA_015662325.1 Leucothrix mucor
ACCTGCTCTGGCATACGGTGCAAAATAAATTCTGAAGAGGTGATTAAACCATCACAGCCTTCTTTCTGAATACCCGGCAAACCGCCTAGAAACTTATTGGTAACGTCTTTTCCTAAGCCGTGCTTACGGAAGAAACTGCCTTTAAATTCTAAAAACTCAACCTCGCCTTTTTGGGTTTTTCCGTCTTGTTCGAAGCGTGTTATTTTAAAACTAACGTCTTCTTGATCATGAATTTTACCCAAATTATGATTGAGTCGTTCAACCTCCAACCATTCAGCATCGGGCGTTACCATGCGCCACGAGACGAGATTATCCAGTGTTGTGCCCCACATCACGGCTTTTTTTCCGCCCGCATTCATGGAGACATTACCACCAATGGTGGATGCATCTTGAGAGGTTGGATCTACTGCAAATACCAGCCCAACTTTATCCGCGGCATCTGATACGCGCCTTGTTACTACGCCTGCATCGGCGCGAATCACTGAAACGGCTTCATCTACCCCGTGCAAATCAGTACGCTTTTGGATCTCGCCCAATGTTTCTAATTTCTCGGTATTGATGACCGCGCTCATCGCATCCAGCGGTATTGCGCCACCGGTATAACCCGTGCCGCCACCACGCGGAATAACGGTAAGCCCTAATTTGATACTGGTCTGTACTAACAGCGCAATTTCTTCTTCCGTATCTGGGGTGAGCACTACAAATGGGTACTCAACACGCCAGTCAGTTGCATCGGTAACATGCGAAACCCGCGCCAGCCCATCAAACTTGATATTGTCTTTACGGGTAATGGCTTTAAACTTACGTTTAGCGCGTTTGCGCAAAGCAAAATAATCGGCAAACCACGTAGCAAATTCATCAACTGATTGACAGGCAATATCGACTAGCTCAATGGTTAATTCGTTACCATCAGCACGATCGCGAATGCGCTCTAGTCGCTCGCGCATGGTTTGCATTAGAGAGTAACGACGTTTCTCGTTTTCGAGTAAATCATCTTGAATATACGGATTGCGCTTAACAATCCAAATATCGCCTAGCACTTCTAACAGCATATGCGCCGAAAGCCCTGTAGAGCGCTCATCACGCAGACCTTCTAAAATCTCCCATGCGCGCGCGCCTAGTATTCTTAGGATAATTTCTTTATCCGAGAACGAGGTGTAGTTGTAGGGAATTTCTCTGTAGGGCTGTTTGGGGTTCATATAGAGTTTACTTTAAAAAGAATAAACATATTTTAACGTGTATAAATCATCTAGGGAAACAAAACTATTAACGAGTGTTAATTATTAGTTTTTTTTCAACATAATTTATGAAGTTCATTGAAAAATAATGTTTTAATATTTCCCAGTTTTCTATGACTATCTGTGAACTCCACATACCAAGTTAATACACCAAGAATAATTATTAAATTTGCCAAAATTTGTGTTAAATCCCCTAATGTATCCATGCTCATTTTATTATCCGTATACTATTGATTAATAATCATTGTATTAACATGATAAATAAACCTCACATTTAAAAAACATAAATACTACAAACAAATAACTGCTTAAAAACAGGATGGGTATTGGAAAAATACAATGAAGAGTATCAACAACGCGCGATTAGATTAATCCTGATTATTTATTTTGTAATCATAAGAAGATTGCACAACAAGCCTTATGGAAAGGTAATTGGAAGTGGGCTGTTTATACGGTTAATACAGTGGAAGTTGCAAAACAGCTATTGGAAAGTGGTGTAGATTTAGTCGAGACAGATGATATTTATCTGCTGATTAATACTGATTAGTAGTCATACAAATTTTCTTTAGTGAAAAGGTATTTCAAAATAAGATGATACACCGCCCAAACGATAGCGCTACTGCCAATTGGGTACCAATAAACCCAAGCCGTGGGAGTGTTTCCGGTAATGCCTAATATCCAAAGGTTTATTAATAGAAAACTACCGAGTGTAAGAATCAGCAAAAATAACTGATGAAAAACACTATCGATTAATAAGTGTGGGCGCAGGCGAAGCGCCATAAATAGTACGAGCGTATAACCTAAAGCATGTTGACCTAAAATAGACCCGTAAATCACATCTACAAGCAAACCCACGAACCAAGCAAGCAATAAGCTTATTTTTTTAGGCAGCAATAAGCCCCAATGAATAAGCGTTAGGGCAATCCATTCGGGACGCCATAATTTCCACTCTTCTGAAAGCGGCATAATCGTTAGCGCAAGTGCGATTATAAATGAAACAATAATTGCGCCCTTAAAACGTAAAGAAATATTTTCCATAGTCTAGTTATTCGCTCGTCTAGATTTAGTCTTTTTCTTTTTACGCTTTGTCACTTTTTTCTTTCTTTTAGCTTTAGTTTTTTTGCTCTTTTTAGATTTGCTTTTCTTAGTCTTCTTCTTAGACTTAGATTTTAATTTTTTCTTATTGTTAGTTTTACTTTTGCTTTTGACGAGAGCTGCTTCTTTCTGTTCTGATTCGTTTTTATCAATATCTGCATCAATTGCCCCGACAACATCAGAAGAGGCATAATCAGACCGCCAAATCATTAATATTTCACGCGTTTTAGTGAAATCAGCCAAGGTCTGCGCCTTAACTTTTCTAAAGGAGTCGCCGGGGTTATAAGCAACGCTTCTAACGACTGCCACTGGAAAATCTGCTGGAAATAATTGCCCCAAACCCGAACTAAAAAATATATCGCCAGCCTGAACATCAATGTGCGATTCAATATTTTTTAGCTCAAGAATATTATCTTTGCCAGAACCTACTGCTAGAGCGCCTTCACCTGTTCTATTGTTTCTTACAGGAATGGCATGCTTAACATCTGTTAAACGCATTACGACTGCCGAATTAGCCGTAACGCTTTTAACTTGGCCGTAAATATTCTTACCTGCAAGCGCCACTTGCCCAATAAATAGACCTTCTTTTATGCCTTTGTTTATGACGACATCTTGCCGAAAAGGATCGGATGAAACAGATAAAATCTCGGAAAGCGTGAATTTTTCCCTAACCGCGGGCACTGCTTTTAGCTGTGTACGTAAGCGTTGATTTTCTTCTGCGATAGAATAATATTTTTGATCGCGCGCAGCGTAAACATTAATTAAAGTGCGTAATTCACGATTTTGACCCGACATTTCACTGTGTTTTGAAAAGAACTCTTTAGTAAATGTTGCTCCTCGATAAGGAAGATCAACCGTATACTGAAGCGGATACAACAACATTTTAAACGCCGAACGTACGGGCGTTAACGTTGACTCACCACGATAATCTAGCACCATTAGCGTTCCAGAAAGCAACGCCAATATCGTAAACTTAATTAAGGTTTTTTGTTGCCTGTTTTC